>JAJUHH010000434.1 GCA_029267975.1 Clostridiales bacterium | reverse complement strand
AATAAGCTGGATCCTACCAGATTTGAGGTAAGTGATATCTACAAGACTTCCGTCTGCCCCCTTGCCAAGGTCATGCGCAGAGAATTAAAGAATAGAGGGGTGAAGAAGCTGAAGGTTGTTTATTCCAAGGAGCTTCCCATCAAGCCGCTGGAGGATATGTCCATCAGCTGCAGGGCCAATTGTGTATGCCCTCCAGGTACCGAAAGAAAATGCACGGACCGCCGTCAGATACCGGGAAGCAATGCCTTTGTTCCCTCCGTCGCAGGTCTGATTATGGCAGGAGAAGTGATTAAGGATATCACGGGAATAACATCAAACCGGGGTTGAGCTCTGCAAGATGAGCATGCCTCCCTTTGAATAGATCGATATAGTAGCGATACTGTATACATAAGAGCAAGGAAAGGAAGAGATAGCCATGAGTAAGATTCCCACCAGAGAAGAAGCCTGGGAGCTGTTAACCGAATTTAATCAGGATGAATTTCATCTCAAGCATGCACGGATTGTGGAAGGCGTCATGAAATATTTCGCCAGGGAACTTGGTTATGCAGAGGAAGAAGAATTCTGGGGCATTGTGGGCCTGCTGCATGATCTGGATTTTGAACGTTACCCGCAGGAGCATTGTATTAAGAGTCAGGAAATCCTCCGTGACAAAGGAATCGATGACCGGATCATACGGGCGACGGCCAGCCATGGCTATGGAATTACGGTGGAGATCAAACCGGAGCATCTGATGGAAAAGGTCCTGTATGCAGTGGACGAGCTGACAGGCTTAATCGGTGCGGCAGCAATCATGAGACCCTCTAAGAGTATGATGGATCTGGAGGTAAGCTCCGTGAAGAAGAAGTATAAAACACCGAAATTTGCAGCAGGCTGCTCCAGAGAGGTCATTGAACGTGGAGCGGCAATGCTTGGCTGGGAGCTGGAGGATTTGATTGCTCGTACTATACTGGCCCTAAGAGAGCTGGAACAAACCACCGGTTTAATTTAGTATAGGAGAGGCAGTTGGTTTGATTTCTGGAGAGGGACAGGAGAAGATATGATTGGATTAGGTACACTGGTGAATATGGCTGCTGTTTTACTAGGTTCAGCCATCGGAATGCTTCTTGGAAGCGGCCTGAAGGAACGCTTTCAGACAACGATTATGAACGGTCTTGGCTTAGCGGTTATTTTTATCGGTATCAGCGGCGCCTTGCAGGGGCTGTTCAGGGTACAGGCAGAAGGACTGGAGACAGAAAATATTATGCTGATGATTGTTTCTCTGGCCCTCGGCGCTTTTCTCGGGGAGCTGATTAACATTGAAGCCCGTCTGGAGCACCTGGGAGAATGGATTAAGGATAAAATAAAGGTAAAGGGTGAAAAGGGTCAGAATTTTGTAGAGGGCTTCGTCAGCAGCTTCTTATTATTCTGTATCGGGGCAATGGCCATTGTCGGCTCCCTGCAGGATGGTCTTACAGGGGATGCCTCCATGTTATATGCCAAAGGCTTCTTAGACGGGGTTGCAGCAGTCTTTTTCGCCTCTACCTTGGGGATCGGTGTGTTTTTCTCAGTCATACCTCTGGGAATCTATCAAGGCTTCATCACCCTGTCAGCGAGTTATATAGAACCTTATCTAAGTGAGCAGTTAATTGCGAACATATCCTTTGTGGGATCTATTTTGATCTTTGGGATAGGAATTAATATGCTCTTTGGTAAAAAGGTGAAGGTAGGCAATTTACTGCCGGCAGTTTTCATCCCTGTGTTCTACGAAATTATGCAGAAATTATTTTAATACATAGGACTGTATGTGATGAAAAGCAGCATTAAGATCAGCTTTAAGACTTGAATTAAATTAAGAATAACGAAGCTACCCCTGACATTGGATAAGTTATCCTTGGTCGGGGGTTTTTTGGTAGAACTTTTCTTGAGTTTTTATTTCAATGATAAGCGCTTAACTTAAGTAAAATAAGGGCATTCTGCGGCATACAAGAGCAAGGTGAAACTCTCATGAAGCAGTATAATTTATCACTTTACTAAATTAAACATATAAATCATAAAAGCGTATTGACAATACAAGTATAATTGTATACAATAAAACAAATCTGATTATTGTACGAATGGAGACAAAAGTTATGAATGAGAGAAAAGTGTTTAAAAATCCCCATAATAACCTGCTGCAGCTTGAAGAACCGATTTATACGCTGGTGGATGTACAGGAGCCAAATACCTTCCGAGGCCTCTTTCCTTATGATGAGATACCGAAGATTGCCTTTAATGATCGTATCGTACCTCACAACCTGCCTGATGAGATATTTATCACTGACACTACCTTCCGGGATGGACAACAGTCCAGAGCTCCATATACAACAGAACAGATTGTAACAATTTTTGATTATTTTCATAAGCTGGGCGGGCCCAAGGGCTTGATTCGCCAGAGCGAATTCTTTTTATATAGCAAAAAAGACAGAGATGCAGTTTATAAATGTATGGAGAGAGGCTACCAGTTTCCTGAAGTAACCTCCTGGATCAGAGCTAGCAAGAGTGACTTCCAGCTAGTGAAAGATATCGGCATGAAGGAGACAGGTATCCTGGTCAGCTGCTCCGATTATCATATCTTCTATAAGATGAAGATGAGCAGAAAGCAGGCCATGGAGCATTATCTAAGCGTAGTCAGAGAATGTCTGGAGTACGGTATTGCTGCAAGATGTCATCTGGAGGATATCACCCGCTCCGATATCCACGGCTTTGTCATTCCTTTCTGCAGGGAGCTCATGAAATTAAGTAAGGAATATAACCTTCCGGTGAAAATCAGAGCCTGCGATACCATGGGCTATGGTGTGAACTTCTCCGGTGCGGTAATTCCCAGATCGGTGCAGGGTATTATCTATGGTTTGGCAACCCATGGAGAGGTTCCTT
>JAJUHH010000433.1 GCA_029267975.1 Clostridiales bacterium | reverse complement strand
GCCACACCTGAGCGGACATACCTATGATTCACAGATCATACAGCATCAGAACCTGGCGCCTAGAATACCAGGCCTTGAAAAGCTGGGGATCTTTGACGGTTCAGAAAGAATGCATACCTCCACAGGATCGGTTGTTCAGAATAAATATGTGTCCCAGGATCCTAATGTAAGTACAGGCCTGGAGGATGTTTATTACTGGTTCGGCACGGACGTACTCGGCCGTGATATCTTTACCAGAACCTGGACAGGAACAAGAATATCTTTGTACATAGCCTTAGTAGCGGTGATCGTGGATATGTGCTTTGGTATGGTATACGGCCTGATCTCCGGTTACTTTGGCGGTAAAGTAGATATGGTCATGCAGAGAATATCTGAGATATTAAACGGTATCCCAACCCTGGTTATCGTGACCTTACTAATTCTGGTGTTTAAGCCGGGTCTTGTAACCATCACCCTAGCCTTGGCAATCACAGGCTGGATTGGTATGAGCAGAATTGCCAGAGCACAGGTACTGAAGCTGAAGGAGCAGGAATTTATCCTTGCTTCCAAGACCTTAGGTGCAAGAAACCTCTTTATTATCTTTAAAGAGATATTACCGAATATCTTTGGACAGCTGATCATTATGTCCATGTTTTCAATACCCAATGCAATATTTACCGAGGCATTTCTGGCCTTCATCGGTCTGGGTGTACCGGCGCCTTTGGCATCCCTGGGTTCCCTGATCAGTGATGCATTTAAGTCCTTTACCACTCACCCTTACATGATCGTATTCCCGGTTATTGTACTGGCAATCATCATGTTAAGCTTTAATATGATGGCTGACGGTCTTAGGGATGCCTTTGACCCGAAGATGAAAGAAATGTAGGAGGCAGCGTATGGACAAAAAGAAAATATTATCAATCAAAGATTTATCCATATCCTTTGCAACCTCCGCCGGTGTTGTCAATGTTATCCGCGGTATGAATTTATCCTTGTATAAGGGCGAGACACTTGCAATCGTGGGTGAGAGCGGCAGCGGTAAGTCGGTTACCGTAAAGGCCATTATGGGTATCTTAAGCAATAACGGTAAGATTAACAGCGGAAGTATACAATTCACTTATCATAGAGGAGAGGAAGAGGTCACAACAGATCTGCTGAAGCTGAGTAAAAAGGAAATGCGCAAGCATATCAATGGCAAGCGCATTGCCATGGTGTTCCAGGATCCCATGACCTCCTTGAATCCGACCATGACCATTGGTGCCCAGATCATGGAGGGCATGATATATCACTATAAAACACCCAAAAAGGACGCCTATGAGAAAGCAATCAAGCTTCTTGAGTTGGTTGGAATCTCCGATCCCGAGAAGCGTATGAAGAATTATCCTCATCAGCTGTCCGGTGGTATGAGGCAGCGTGTGGTAATCGCCATTGCGCTGGCCTGCGATCCTGAGCTTTTGATCTGTGATGAACCTACAACAGCCCTTGATGTAACCATACAGGCCAAGATATTGGAGTTAATCAAGGATATTCAGAAGAAGACAGGAATATCTGTTATCTATATCACTCATGATTTGGGTGTGGTTGCCAAGGTTGCTGACTATGTAGAAGTTATGTATGCAGGTAAGGTGGTTGAGAAAGGTACCACGGAGGAGATCTTTTATGATCCGAGACATCCCTATACCTGGGGCCTGTTATCCGCAATGCCTGACTTGAACAGCAGTGACGATAAGCTGTACACCATTCCCGGCAGCCCTCCCAACCTGCTGCATCATGTTGAAGGGGATTCCTTTGCTCCCCGCAACATCTATGCGCTTAACATTGATTTTAAGAAAGAGCCGCCAATGTTTCGGATTACGGATACTCATTATGCCGCAACCTGGCTCTTGCATGAGAAGGCACCAAAGGTTGAGATGCCTGTGGAGCTACGTAACAGAATTGAATATATGTTGAAAGAAGGAGGCAACGCCTCCAAAAACGAAGGAGGCAACGCCTCCAAAAGAACAGGAGGCAACGCCTCCAAAAGAACAGGAGGCAACGCCTCCAAAAGAACAGGAGGCAACGCCTCCAAAAAAGAAGGAGGCGTGGAGCTATGACAGAGAAGAGAGAGCCTCTATTGGTAGTTAATAATTTAAAGCAGCATTTTAAAGTGAACCGCAAATTTACTGTTAAGGCAGTAGATGGTGTTACCTTTGAGATCTATCCCGGTGAAACCTATGGTCTGGTAGGGGAGTCCGGCAGCGGTAAGTCAACCATCGGCCGTTCCATCATCCGCTTATATGAGCCTACAAGCGGGGAAGTGATCTTTAATGGCAAGAACATCTCCGGCAAGCTGAACGCAAGAGATACCAAGCTTTTAAGAACAAAGATGCAGATGATCTTCCAGGATCCCATGGCATGCCTGAATCCCCGTAAGAAGGTTATGGATATTATTGCCCAGGGGCTTGACATTCATCATATGTATTCCAGTCAGGAAGAGCGCAGGCAGAAGGTATATAAGATCCTGGACATGGTAGGTCTTGCAAGCGAGCATGCTGACCGTTATCCTCATCAGTTCTCAGGTGGTCAGAGACAGCGTATCGGAATTGCCAGAGCTTTGATCATGAATCCTGATCTGATCATCGCAGATGAAGCAATTAGTGCGCTGGACGTATCCATTCAAGCGCAGGTGGTCAACCTGATGAAGGATATCCAGACCCAGACAAATACCGCATATCTCTTTATAGCCCATGACCTATCCATGGTAAAGTATATCTCAGACCGTATTGGGGTACTGCATCTGGGACACCTGGTTGAGACGGGAACCAAGGATGAGATCTTTAATCACCCTATCCATCCTTATACCAAATCCCTGCTTTCCGCCATCCCTCAGCCGAATCCCAATGCTGTGAAAAAGCGTACATCCATCCGCTATGATT
>JAJUHH010000432.1 GCA_029267975.1 Clostridiales bacterium | reverse complement strand
AGATACCATTAGAAAGGGAAGGTGACGGTTAGCGAATATACTCAAAAAACATAAAATAATAAAGAAGGGATGATTTATTACTTGAACGCATTTACTACGAAGCTTAAAGAGGTTTTATTTTCTGTTATACCAATTGTTATTATTGTTGTGATTCTTAATTTTACCCTGGTACCACTTGCATGGTCCATGTTTTTCCGTTTCCTCCTGGGAGCAGCATTTATTATTGTAGGATTGACCATCTTTTTGGTTGGAGTAGATATCGGAATAACACCGATAGGAAATACGATTGGTTCCAGTATGGCAAAATCAAATAAGATATGGATGGTTATTATCGCCGGATTATTTCTTGGTTTCTTTGTGTCAGTAGCGGAACCTGATCTGCAAATTCTCGCCGGACAGGTAGGGCTAGTTACCAATGGAATGATCTCGAAGCTGAGTATTGTGATAATCGTATCCATCGGTATTGCGATTATGCTGGCTTTGGGTTTGGTGAGAATTGTATATAATATTCCCTTATTTAAGATATTGACTGCATTGTACGGATTGATTTTTTTGCTTTCCATTTTTGCATCACCTGAATTTTTGGCCATATCCTTTGATGCCTCAGGCGCCACGACAGGTGCGTTGACCGTGCCATTTATCCTAGCCTTGGCAATGGGTGTATCAAAGTTGAAAAAAGATAGTAAGGCTTCCGAAAAAGACAGCTTTGGCTTGGTAGCCATTGCATCAACAGGAGCAATTATTTCCGTGATCGTTCTTTCGATCGTATCTAACACAGACAAAATTACGGCCTCCCTTGATTATGAAATTTCCGGATCGACCTCAATCCTTAAACCGTTTTTACATGCAATACCGGAGGTGTCAGGAGAAATCATACTGGCTCTGGCACCCATCCTGTTGATCTTCCTTGTATTCCAAAAGATAAGCTTTCATTTATCCAAGAAGACCGTCCGTAAGATCTTGTTTGGTATGCTTTTTACATTCATTGGCATGGTCCTCTTCCTGTTGGGAGTAAATGAAGGCTTTATGGAAGTGGGAGGTGTCATCGGCTACAGCCTGGCCTCCATGGACAATAAGGCTTATATCATCCTTGTGGGATTTGTACTGGGTCTGGTAACAATCCTTGCAGAGCCTGCAGTGCATGTATTAACCCATCAGATTGAAGAGGTTACCAGTGGTTATGTAAAACGAAAGGTAGTACTGGTTGCATTATCCCTTGGTGTGGGGATGGCAATTGCACTTTCTGTCATCAGGGTACTTGTGCCCGGGCTCCAGTTGTGGCATTATATATTACCGGGATACATTATATGTATCGGATTATCTTATATCGTTCCAAAGCTATTCGTTGGTATGGCATTTGATTCAGGTGGTGTGGCATCCGGTCCCATGTCTGCAACCTTTATCCTTGCTTATATTCAGGGAGCGGCGGATTCGATTGCTACAGCCGATGTTTTAATTGACGGCTTTGGCATGATTGCTATGGTGGCTATGACCCCAATAATTGCATTAGAGATTTTAGGCTTGATCTTTAAGATAAGATCAAAGAGAAAGGAAGTGAAGCAGAATGTATTGTGATAGCAAAGCATGTAATGTTGAACTAATACATTTTATCGTAAACTATGGTCAAAGCAGTAAGTTCATTCATGAAGCAAAGCACTGTGGCATTACCGGCTGTACGGTGATGTTGGGCAGCGGTACAGTGAATAACCGTATTATGGACTATCTGGGAATATCTGATGTCAGAAAAGAGATCATTTTAATGCTGGCGGAAAGCAGTAAAGCGCATGTTGCTTTGGAACATATTCATCAGCATTTTAAGATGGATAAACCAAATCACGGCATAGCTTATACAACCGCAATCAGTGGAACTGTTGGTACCAGCTGCATAAAGCATGAAAATGACAATATGGAAAGAGGTATGGATGAAATTATGTATCATTCAATCAATGTTGTAGTTGAAAAAGGAAAAGCAGAAGAGGTAATTGAAGCAGCAGTAGCTGCAGGTTCCAAGGGAGGAACCATCATCAACGGACGTGGTGCCGGTGTACACGAAACAAGCAAGCTCTTCTTTATGGACATTGAACCGGAGAAGGAAATCGTGTTGATTTTGTCTGAAGCAGACAAGACAGAGGCAATTGTGGCCTCCATTAATGAAAGATTAAAGATAGATGAACCTGGAAATGGGATTATCTTTATTCAGGAAGTCAAGAGAGCATATGGCATCTATAAGTAAATATAGTTTTTCTCCTGAGAATAATCATAGCCTGTCGCAAAGGTGCGGCAGGCTATTTCTGTATCAGGGACAGGGGTCATAGGTGCATAGCTATCATTGATCATCAAGATGATACAGTTGTTGTTCCTGACAGCCTGCAAGTATAAGTTTTATGAAATTCGCCATACTGGTAGTAATACCAGATCAAAGGAGGATTATTATGACGGATGACAATAAAATGAGAAGTACTAAGAATCATAAGAAGGAAGATGGCAAGTTTCACTCAAAGCATGTGAAGCATGATCCTCAGGCAGAAAGTGCCCGGGCGGTATTTGGTCTGAAGGAGGATAATCCGAAGAACAAAAGTAGTGACAGCAGCAGATAGCAGCCAAAATAAAGGAAGGAAAGAACAGTAAACACATCAGTCTGTCCGGTAACAAAGAAGATGGATGTATATTGTTCTTTCCTTCTTTTTGCAGCTGCATCCAGGTAAGCCGGATCAGGCTTTCCATTTGTTAATGCTGTTTATTTCAAGTATGTGTAAGGTTGACTTGACACAAAGTATATTCTGCTGTATACTGATTGTAAGGTTAACATTACTTTAAAGAATAGGGGGACTACATGAAGAATCGATTAAAAGAGCTGCGGGAAAGCATGAACCTTACGCAGGAGCAGCTGGGTGAGCTGGTT
>JAJUHH010000431.1 GCA_029267975.1 Clostridiales bacterium | reverse complement strand
TCGCCCCCTATTTTAGCAATTTACAGGTGTTTTATTTTACAATATCATCTGCTAAACTTTCAGTCAACAAATACATAACAATGGAGGTATTCCTATGGAATGGCAGGCAAAATGGATTGCACCGGCTACAGACTTAGGGGATGTATGCCCGGTATTCTTAAAGAATTTTCCCGCCCGTGACAAAATAAAAAAAGCAGAGTTATTGATTACGGCAATGGGTGTCTATGAAGCAAGGATGAATGGTAAAAGGATCGGTGAATTTGTATTTGCGCCCGGATGGACTACATACGAAAAAAGATTGCAATATCAGGCATATGATGTTACTGCCTTGCTGGCAGATAACAATCAGCTTACTGTAACCGTAGGAAAGGGCTGGTATCGGGGCAGATTAGGCTGGGATGCCAATGATCATGATGCGAAGAGAAAAATGCCGGCAGGATTACTGGCACAATTAGAAGTAACCTATGAGGATGGCAGGAAGGAAATCATCTGCTCTGATGAAACTTGGACTTGTGAAGAAAGCAAGGTTCGTTTTTCAGAAATTTATGATGGTGAAACCTATGATGCAAGCTTTACTGCAGTGCAGGGACAGGCAGTTCGTGTCATTGAAGGACCCTTTGCTACTCTCATCGAGCAGCAGGGGGAGGAGATCCGTGAGCAGGAGAAGCTCTGTGCAGCCCGCCTCTTTCAAACACCCAAGGGTGAGCTTGTCATTGATTTTGGCCAGAACCTGACCGGATATGTGGAGATAACTGTAGATGCAAAAGCAGGGGAAGAAGTTCGACTTTCCCACGCAGAGGTGCTTGATAAGGAAGGCAACTTCTATACCAAGAATTATCGCAGTGCTAAGGCAAGCTATCATTATATATGCAAGGATGGAGCACAGACCTATAAGCCCATGCTTACCTTCTATGGTTTTCGCTATATCAGAGTGGATGCCTTTCCCGGAGGGACCCATGCTGCGAAGCCGGAGAACTTCAAGGCCATTGTGGTGCACTCCGACCTTAAGCGTACAGGGCATTTAAGCTGCTCCAATCCTCTCTTAAATAAGCTGTTTGACAATGTGATCTGGGGCCAGAAGGGCAACTTCTTGGATGTACCCACCGATTGTCCGCAGAGAGACGAACGTCTTGGCTGGACCGGGGATGCTCAGGTCTTTGTAAGAACAGCAGCCTTAAACTACAATGTAGAGAAATTCTTTACAAAGTGGCTGGCTGATATGGCGGCTGATCAGGAAGAGGACGGAAGGATCGGTCATGTTATACCGGATATTTTAGGCAAAGGCGGCAGTGCTGCCTGGGGAGACGCTGCTACCATCTGTCCTTGGGAAATCTATCTGGCCTACGGTAATGCTGAGATGCTGGCTGATCAATTTGAATGTATGAAGAAGTGGGTTGGATTTATTACCACCCATACCAAAGATCAGTATCTGTGGACCGGAGGAGAGCATTATGGGGATTGGCTGGGACTGGATGCACCTTCCGGAAGCTATAAAGGCTCTTCCAGAGAGGATTTCATCGCCACTGCCTTTTATGCTTACTCCACATCCTTAGTCATAAAAGCCGGAAAAGTCCTTGGTAAGGATGTAAGCGAATATGAGAAGCTGTATGAGAATATTGTTGCGGCATTTCGGGCTGCTTACCCGGAATATCGTACCCAGACCGAATGCGTACTTGCGGCTCATTTTAAGCTGGCAGCGGATTGTCAGGCTGCAGCAAACCAGCTTGCTGTCATGGTTGAAAAATGTGGCGTTCAGCTGCAGACAGGCTTTGTAGGAACCCCTTATCTGCTCCATGTATTAAGTGATTACGGCTACTCCAAATTAGCGTATTCCCTGCTCCTTCGGGAGCAATACCCCTCCTGGCTCTACCCTGTAACCAAGGGAGCAACCACCATCTGGGAGCATTGGGACGGTATCATGGAGAACGGAGACTTCTGGAGCGCTGATATGAATTCCTACAACCATTATGCTTACGGTTCCGTTGCAGACTGGGTATATGGGGTGGCAGCAGGAATTAAGCCAATAGAGGAATTCCCCGGATACAGAAAAGTAAAAATCGCTCCGATTCCGGATGAGCGCTTACAGTGGCTGAAGGCTTCCCTTGATACCAAGTATGGTATGATCCGGTCCGAGTGGAAAAAGGATGGCACAGTATGGCGTTATGAGATTGAAACACCTGTGGAGGCTCTTGTTACCATTGATAACAAGACCTATGAGGTGTCAAAGGGTAAGTATATCTTCTATAGCAATATATAACAACTATCATCAATTTTACAAAAGAGAAAACAGTAAGGTGAAATAGCAGAGGAAAACAGGAAAGGTCAGAAAGGTCTGGGGACTAATCTGACTTTTCCTGTTTTTATCATGAATAAATTGTAATTTTTATCTAGTCTGTCGTTGGACATAATGGTATAATAACTTTCATATGATAATGCATGTTTATTTATATAAGGGATAATTCAGGAATGGTTTTAGGATGATTATAAGGAGACCAGGGAGAAGATATGAGACGAAATACATTTTCATGGTTAAAAAAAGCAATTGCACTTCTCGTCATACCGACACTGCTGGTCCTTCCGGGCAAAGCTTCAGCTACTGTGTCATCCATTAACGATACACAGGGGAAGCTTGAGAATATCAGTGAAGAAGAGCAGAAGGTTTTAAACGAGCTCTTTGTGATCAGTCAGCAGCTGGAGATACTGGAGCAGGAGAAGCTTAAAATTACAGAAGAGATAGAGCAACAAAAGCATCAATATGACTTGTTGGTGAAGGAACTTGACAAGAAGCAGAAGGAATATGATGAGAAGCTTGAGATTCTGGGCCAGGTACTGGTGTATTACCAAAGAGGTGGACCGGCAACCTATCTTGAGATATTGTTAAGTGCAGACAGCCTATCCTCCTTTTTAAAAAGCC
>JAJUHH010000430.1 GCA_029267975.1 Clostridiales bacterium | reverse complement strand
GCTGCTGCAATGAGCATGATTATAGATTGTGAGCCGATTACCTTCGAATATGACAATAAACGGTGGCTGATTGAGTTCTGGAAGGGCCAGTATGGTATGACTACGGGTGGCGAAGTGGGTATCTATTACACTTCCGGGCCTGATTTGAATATACCAGGAGTTTTTAACGGCACCTTCTACTTTTGCGTGAAGGATGAGGATTGCATCAATATGTCCTTCGTCTTTAAGAAGCGGGGAAATATCCTCTTTACCAGAAGTGCTTACCACTGGTGGCTGACCGGCTTTAAGCTGGGGGAATTTTTAAAACCCTCTGAGCTTTCCATGGATATCACCCTGGATCTATATGACAAGAAAATGGCTGATGCATTTGTAAATGCACTGAAAAAGGTGGGTTACAAGGAGGAAAAAGAATTCATTGTCCAGGGACGAAGGGTAATTGTCCGCTTTTCCAAGCCGCATACCAAGCAGCCCCTGACCAGATCCGGTCTTTTGGAATTCATTATGATGCGCAACAATGAGTCCCTCTGTAGTTCCTATAACTACCTGACTGAAGCCTATACCGATACCCTTGACAAACTTGAAATCGTACGCAAGGAAGCACCGAATATGTATCAGCAGATCCTCAATATCGGTAAACCAAAAGCAGTATACGAAGCCTATCAAACCATCAAGAATTACCTAGGAAAGCCATAGACAGAGTAAGGAAGTGAGCATATTGTCGACATCAAAGCGTTTATCCCGGGTTCTGGCAGCCTCGAAAGTGCTAAACTTTGATGATGACTCCCGTATTGTAATTATGAGTGACTGCCACCGGGGAAATGGTAGTTGGGGAGATAATTTTTTAGGCAATCAGAATTTATTCTTTGCCGCCTTGTACCATTATTTAGATAACGGATATACGTATATTGAAATCGGCGATGGCGATGAGTTATGGGAAAACAGATCCATTGATGACATCATAGCAGCCCATAGTGATGCCTTTTGGCTGATGTCCCTCTTTTATAAGGAGCATCGGCTTTTTATGCTGTTTGGGAACCATGATATTGTTAAAAAAGATGCAAAATTTGCCAAGACAAAATGCCGCTCCTTTTACTGCGACAGTGTCAATTCTGAATTAGCTCTTTTTCCCGGAATTGAGATTATGGAAGGATTGGTGCTGCGCTATCGGAATACAAATAACACCATCTTTTTAACTCATGGCCATCAGGCCGATCCTATGAATGACCGCTACTGGAAGATTACCCGCTTCCTTGTCAGATATTTATGGAGACCTCTTGAGCTGCTTGGGGTAAAGGATCCAACCAGTACATCTAAAAACTATAAATTAAAAAGTAAAACGGAAAAGAAATTAGTGGATTTTACCTTAGAAAATAATCAAATGATGATCTGTGGGCATACCCACCGTCCTGTCTTCCCAAAGCTTGGAGAACATCTGTATTTTAATGACGGCAGCTGTGTACATCCCCGGTGTATCACCGCCATAGAAATAAAAAACGGAACAATTGCATTAGTTAAGTGGGCCGTCATGACCAGGCAGGATCGCACCCTTTATGTGGGAAGAGAAACCCTGGTAAAGCCGGTAAGACTGACTGAATATTTCGAAAGCTTGAAGAAGACGAAAAAATAATTATAATTCCGCTGACAAACACAGGTAACAGGGAAAAAGGCAGAAAGACAGCTTACCTACAGACTCTTTCTGCTGTTAACACTGTTACCTGCCCTTTGACAGCTGACTTCATTACTTTTTCTTCTTCACTGAGTATCCGAATTTTCCTAATAGTTCGCCCAGTGCGTAATACTCTCCGTGGGAGTAGACGATGAGGCCGGACTTATTCAGGTGGAAGCGACCATTTTCATCCATGTAGCGCTTGTCCACAGTCACTCCTACCACCTCGGCCAGGAACATGTCATGAGTTCCCAGAGGGATGATCTGCTGCACCTTACATTCAATATTAACAGGGCTTTCTTCGATCACCGGAGCATTGATGTGAATCCCCTTGACTGGGGTTAAGTCCATTTCTTTAAATTTATTGATATCCCGACCAGACCTTACACCACAGAAATCAGCTTTTTTGACCAGGTCTTTGGTTACCAGGTTGATGGCAAATTCTTTGCTGTTTTTTATAATATCATAAGAATAACGCTCTTTCCGAATTGATATAGATACCATAGCAGGGCTGCTGCAGACGGTGCCTGCCCAGGCAATTGTTATGATATTCGCTTTCTCAACACTGCCGCAGCTTACCATGACAGCAGGTATGGGATATAACATATTCCCCGGTCTCCATTGCTCTTTTTCTACCATTTTATATTCTCCTTGTTCTTTCTCATGCTCCATCCATTGTAGCCCTCGATTTTTATACTGTCAATATCGGATACCCAAGCGCAAGCGGTCCCGTGCAGAAACCTTGATCACATCATCCAGTCTGACTGGAGTGATCAATAACCAAAATAAATTAAATTTGGCATAAAATGTGATTCTAATCATTTCTTTTTATAGGGCATATATTATAATAGATTATGTTAAATAACATACTATTAAAGAATTTCATAATGACTGGAAAGGAGATTGTTTATGAAAGCATCCGTTGATCAGGATGGCTGCATCAGCTGCGGTTTATGTATCGATGTATGTCCGGAGGTTTTTAGCTACAATGAGAATCAGGTTTCTCAGGCAATTAAGGATGACATTCCCTCTGATTGTATCGAGAGAGCCGAGGAGGCACGTGACGGTTGTCCCGTAAGCGTTATCGACCTTTTTGAATAATTGAAATGAGACCGTCTTTTATTGGTTACGTCAACGTAATCATATAATAAAGAACGGTCTCTTCTGCATATGCTATATGATTAACATAATCATATTATTTTAATCTTAAGTATATTATATTAAGCATTAGCATTCCAAATCCTTTGTTTCATTC
>JAJUHH010000429.1 GCA_029267975.1 Clostridiales bacterium | reverse complement strand
GTTCGGTGTCGCGCAGTGAACTGCTTACGGGAGGGGTTTTACCCGCAATGGTACTCCCCGTGCTGCTGACGACTTTAGGAACGTTGTCGCTATGGGGCATCGCTTCTGTAACGGTCGAAGATGTTCCGACTGCCGCGACATTTTTCAGTGCTAGCATGAGCTACCTTCCGGCAATTTGGACGATGGTTGGCTTAACCGCGGCATTAATCGGACTGTTTCCGAAAGTGTCAGGCGTAGCATTTGGATACTTGGGTTACTGCTTCTTCGCGCTCTTTACCGTGATGATGTTCGGTTTACCTGACTGGTTGGAAGCGCTCTCGCCCTTTGCCTATATAGCTCAAATCCCGGTTGAGAGTGTGTCGTGGGGAAGTCTTGTTATTCTCACTGGTCTTGCTGCCCTGCTGTCTGTGTTGGGGTTTATCGGATATAGGAAGCGGGATGCAGTGTTCTATTAGTAAGAACGAAAAAAGCAGATTGGGTAGCCATCGGAAGCAGCAGCATTCCATGATTGCGTGGAATAAGCTTGCTTCAAGCGTTATACCGGTTATGATCAACAAGGAAAGAGAGCATGGAGCTGTTGTGACGAAAGAGGCATATTGTGCATTTGCTAATCAGTATGGTTCGGGTATGGGAATATATTTTGCTGCACCGCTCGTTCTTGAGGCACAGGCAGATGCGATCTGAACCCCATCACCAGCATTCTCCTACTTGGTGGAGGATTGCTGCAGGCAATTTGGTAATACAAAATCAATGGATCTGAAAGAAAAACAGACAGCCAAGGCACTCATTACCGATCAGGAGTGGGTATTATATGAGGATGGCACCGTTACACAGGAATAGGAGAGTATAGACTGATATAGAATGCTGCCATGAAAGAAGATTGAACTTAGCAGTAGAGAGTAAGGTATAAATATTAAAGTGCCAAGTGGGTTACCACTTGGCACTTTATGACGTAATGAAGTAAAGCACTTAACAGCCATTTTATGACGTAATGCAGTAAGGCACTTGGCTTTCTTATGACGTGGTATAGAAAGCATTCGTTGTCTACTTTATCCTATGGTCATGCTTGTCTATTAACATGAATGGCATCATCTTAAGGGAGCTGCTGTCGAACCGCGAACAATTAATCTGACAGGTACAACAGATTTTTGAATCCCATAATTTGAGTTTTTCAGGGAGGATAATAGGATGCTGCCAACCTGTCTTCCAATCTCAACAAAGTCCTGACTTACAGTGGTGATACCGAATTCGGTTGTTTGGGACCATACGGAGTTATCAAAGCCGCAGATACTCATATGCTCCGGTACCTGAATATTCAATTCTCTGCAGGCGCAGAAAATAGAATAGGCAACCTGATCGTTCTCCGCTATGATGGCGGTAACACCGGAGTTATACAGCTTCTTGATTAAATTGTTCAACTCAGGAATACTGCTGCCGGATAGAGCTGTTTTTTCTGTTAAATAGCCAAGACTGCTGGCTACATAATCAGCGCTTGCAGGTAGGTTATTGCTGCGAAGTGCATTCAAAAAGCCTCCAAAACGGTCCCGGACTGAGGAGGTATCCTCAATGGATGCATTTGATACGAAGGCTATTTTTTTATGTCCAAGAGAAATAAGATGCTCTGTCAGCAGCATGCCGCCTTTCACATTATCAGACACGACATTATGGATATAAGGACAGTCATTTGTTTTATCAATAATGACAACCGGCTTACCATTGATCACAAAATTATTCAGCAGATCAAGATGGATCTTACTGCCTCTTGGGTAATAGACAATACCGGAGATATGCTGTTGTAATAGCTGCTTGATTGCATTTTTTTCTTTGGAGACTTTTTCATTGGTAATATAAATGCCCATGAAATAACCTGCTTCATTTAACACGGTACTTAGCTCAGTTACCGTATCGATCAATCCGCCCTTTGCTGTATCAAACGGCAGTAAAAATGCAAAGGTATTGGATGGCTGCATAGGACGAGCCAGCGGTTTTTCCTTTTTATTTTCTGAATTCTTGGCTACAAAGCTGCCCACGCCTCTTTTGCGATAGAGTACACCCTGATGCTCCAGATCAGTGATAGCCCGCTTTGCAGTAATTCGACTGACACCATATTGCTGGGATAATTGCTTTTCTGTACAGATGGGTTCATCGTAAGAAAAATCCCCCTTTTGAATCCTGGCACATATGTCATCAATAATTATTTGATATAGATTCTTCTTTTTATTTGAGATATCATTGTCGTTTGCATCCTGAAAAGGATCTTCCTGTATTGATGTGCTCATTATCTTCCTCCCATTCCTGGGATATATTTTATATTATAGTATATCAAAGTTCATGAAAAGTCAAATGATAGATTAGTTTGTGCCTTGATATCTAAGGAATTAGAAAAGATTTATCCTGTTATTAATATATTATAAAAGAAGCTGTTTTACGCTTAATATTAATAAAAACTCATTTTTGCCCATAAATAGTACCAAGTAACTAAATAAAACAGTAAACATTTCTTATAAAATAATAAATAAAATTGACATATCAATTCTACTATGCCATAATATGATATATCAAAAGCAAGGAGGAGGTCGGTGAGTTAAAGGCAGTCTTCCCTGATATACATACTAGAAAAAGCTGGACTAATCGGGTCTCAGGAAGGTATTATGGAAATAGGGCATGGCTTAGGAATTAACCTAAAGATCCTGGCTGTAAGGTATTTGCCCTTGAAACTACACAATCCTACCTGGACAAGGCAAAATATGCAGAGAAGTGGCAAAAGGAAGGAATTATCTGGAAGGATATTTTGACGATACCACTGATCACAATACCGAATGTTAAGTCACAGGTAGCGCAAAGAGATCAGATTTATGCTGATGCCAACAAGCTGATTGAAGTTGGTCTTGCCGGTAATTATCAGGATGCCGTAAATAAACTGATCGCAGATGCAAATGC
>JAJUHH010000428.1 GCA_029267975.1 Clostridiales bacterium | reverse complement strand
CCGTATTCATTCTGCCAGGATGCACCGCATAGAAGTTTATATTCGGTACTGACTGATTGAGGATACCGCAGGCCTTTGTTGCGGCGGACTTGGATAGGCTATAGCAGGGGATCCAGCTGCCGCAGTTTGATATGGCAACGCCTTCTGAGGTCCCGATGAATACATTTGCACCGTCTTTCAGATAAGGAAGGAAGCTCTTCACTACGGTAATCAGGCCGAACAGGTTGACTTCAAAGGTTTTTGAAAGATCAGACAGATCGCATTCCTGCAGCAGCTTTGTTCTGTCACTGTCCAGGAGAACCCCTGCCGCAACACAGACGGAGTCTATTCTTCCAAGAAACTCATTGCATTTTATGGCTCCTTCCCTGATCTGCTCTTCCTTTGTCACATCCGCTTCCACTAGCAGCAGGGAAGCACCGTATTCCTCCTGCAGGACCGCAAGAGGCGAGGTTACGCTTATGGTACCTGCAGCAACCTGATGCCCTTGCTCCAGCAGCTGCTTTGTAAGGCAAAGGCCGAGACCCTTTGCTGCGCCGATGATAACGATATTCATTTGCTTCACCTGCCTGTTAATAGCTTTCCAGAAGCTCTACAAGGCATTTCATGTCCTTGAAAGCGTCCAGATAAGCGTATTCACCCTTCCCATCCCCATATTTACCACGTTGTACACATTTCATGCCAAATCCTTCACATGCACTGATTTTCTCATTCATATTCTTCACCTGGAACGCAATATGATGAATGCCTTCCCCATGGGTATCAAGAAAGTCCTGCCATGTACTCTTGACACCATTGGGTTGAATCAGCTCTATCTGGGTGCTTGGGCCTACATTAAAAAATGCCATAGAGCAGTTGGCATCGGGAGCAGGTTCCCCCTGATAAGTAGTACCGGTGATATCGTAAGACCCTCCGTCAATGGTTGGCGGGACGGGTACACCGAAGAATTCAGCAAATACCTTTTTGGATTTTTCAATATCACGCACAATAAAACCCACCTGTGCAAGTTGATTGTTACCAAGAATTCCTGACATAATAATCCCTCTTTTCTTTTTATAGTTTGAAAAAAAGTATTCTCTGTCTACATAGCTCCATCAATATATTTACAGGATTTGCGTTCCGTCAGGCTGCCAGGGATAAATACATCTCTTTCCACATCCGGTTTTTCATTGATCGTATCGATGACGCGGGTGACGAGAGAGTAGAACATATCCTTAAAATCAAAAGAGATTGTCGTAAGCGGAGGATTACTATATAAGCCATTTAAGTCACCGTCAATACCCACTACGGATATGTCATCCGGTATTTTCAGACCATATTCACTGCAAGCCTTATAAACGCCAAATGCAACTGCATCATTGCTGGCACATATTGCAGTCGGATAGTCCTTATCGCAGCGTTCCAGAAGAATTTTAGCAGCTTCATATCCGCTTGTTTCCGTTATACCACCATAGATGAGCCACTTGCTTTGAATCCGAAGATTATGCTTCATCATTCCACGCAGATAGCCTTCATGACGCTGCATGGAGCTATAACGGCTCATGTTTCCATCTATGACACCAATTTTTCTGTGCCCAAGACGATAAAGGTAATCGATCACCTGTTCACCGGAGTTACGATCAAAATTAACCGTAATACGATTTGATATGTTTTCGCCTTCATGATAATAATCGAAGAGGCCAACAATTTTACCAAGCTCGATCAGTTCATCAATAAAGGGCTCATTATTATCGGCACCAACGATTATGCCGGCATCGATACGACCTTCCATAAAGATCTTCTTGACGTAATTGATGTTTTCATCATTGTCCAGGTCGTTAAGAATACAGGTCAGTACCAGATAACCACGGGATGCAGCGGCTTCTATTGTATTGACAAAGAAACTGCTCGTAAGTGGACTATTGGCAATATTCCCGCCGGATGCCCAGAAGAAGCCAATGGTTTTCATAAGCTTTCCGGTGAGCAGTTGTCCTGAAAGCTGAGGATAATAATGATTTTCCTTGATCACCTTCATTACTTTTTCCCTGGTCTCAGGAGGTACATCGGCATAGCCGTTAATAACCCGACTAACGGTGCTGCGTGAAACATTGGCAAGTTTAGCGATATCGTTGCTTGTGATTCTCTTCATTTAACATATCCTTTCAAATGTAATTCCGGCAGGTATAAGATGTGTACTGCCCAAGTCTGATCTGATTCTATTACATGTGAGAGTAGAATGTAAATATAAAGATTAAAATAACAGAAGGAAATGGAACTATGTAGAGAGGATTTACATCTTATTACATAAACACGTGTTAGCAAATTGATGATAACATTTATAAGACGAAGTGTCAACCTCGAAAATATTCC
Source organism: Clostridiales bacterium (assembly GCA_029267975.1). Classification (GTDB taxonomy): domain Bacteria; phylum Bacillota; class Clostridia; order Lachnospirales; family Lachnospiraceae; genus Mobilitalea. The sequence continues at coordinate 632 of JAJUHH010000428.1, read as the reverse complement.
TTTATGAGTTATATCATTGATTGCACTTTTTTTATTCTGTAAAGCCACTTTTACTTTACCCCTTTTACTTCACATGCTTCTATAGATACTTGTCATCCTGTGCTATATATTAAAACACGTGTTATATACGTTTAATACTAGCATTTTATTTACTTCACTGTCAACATAAAGTAACAAAATTTTTATTTTCACCATTACAATTAGATATATTGCACAAAGAATATAAATAAATAGTAGAGAAATTATCAAATTGCAAAATATATACTTGCAAACACGTGTTTATTATGATATGGTTTTCTTAGGACACGGGAGTTTAGACGTGTCACCATAAATATGTGTTAGCATATATACGTAAAATACGAGGTGAATCAATGCAGTTGAGTGACATATCCAGGGTATGGGACCGGGATCAGGATGAATCAATTCTGGAAATCTATGATATTGAGAAAGGGACCAGAGAGATCATTCGTGAATTCGACTATCTCATAGAAGCACCAAACTGGTCAAAGGACGGTAAATATCTAATCTATAACAGCAAGGGTAAGATCTATCAGTTTAATTTAGAGACAAAAGAAATTGAGGAGATCGACAGTGATTATGTAACAAACTGCAATAATGATCATGTACTTTCT
>JAJUHH010000427.1 GCA_029267975.1 Clostridiales bacterium | reverse complement strand
CGGGTAAGAAGTATGTTCAGGTATCAACTGATGAGGTATACGGTTCCTTGGAGGATGAGGAAGGCTTCTTTTATGAGTCAACGCCCTTAGACCCTCATAGCCCCTATTCTGCAAGTAAGGCTTCTGCTGATTTGATTGTAAAATCCTATGTGGACACCTTCCATTTTCCTGCAAACACCACCAGATGTAGTAATAATTACGGACCCCATCAATTCCCGGAGAAGCTTATCCCCCTGATGATAAATAATGCACTGGCAGGGAAGAAGCTTCCTGTATATGGCTCAGGCAAGAATGTCAGGGATTGGCTCTATGTCATGGATCATGCCAAGGCCATTGATCTGGTGGCAGAGAAGGGCCGGATTGGAGAGGTATATAATGTAGGTGGACATAACGAGAAGAGAAATATCGAGATTGTTACAACAATCATAGATACCCTTCTTGAGATACTTCCTGAAGATGATGTCAGAAGACATAATGTCAGCCACAATCTGATTACGTATGTTGAGGATCGTAAAGGACATGATTTCAGATATGCAATAGCACCGGACAAGATTAAGAGTGAGCTTGGCTGGGAACCGGAGACACCATTTGCCAAGGGCATTAAGTTGACCATAGAATGGTATCTTAACAATATGGACTGGATGGAGCACATCACCAAGGGTGACTACCAGAAATACTATCAGGAGATGTACAAAGTATGAGATATGAAGAATTTACAATAGAAGGCCGCAATGCGGTTATGGAAGCGTTGCGGGCCGGCAAGACCATCGACCGCTTATTTGTGCTGGATGGCTGCCAGGATGGACCGGTAAAGTCCATTGTCCGGGAAGCAAAGAAGACGGATGCAATCATAACCTTTGTGAAAAAAGAAAGACTGGATCAGCTGTCAAGTACCGGAAAGCATCAGGGAGTCATCGCTTATGCAGCAGCGTATGAATATGCGGAGGTGGAGGACATCCTTAAGGCTGCCGAGGAGAAGCAGGAAGCGCCCTTTATCGTTCTCCTGGATAGTATCGAAGATCCGCATAATCTTGGTGCTATTATCCGTACTGCCCACCAGGCAGGAGCCCATGGCATTATCATACCCAAGAGGAGGGCGGCAGGCTTAACTGCGACGGTTGCGAAGACCTCTGCAGGGGCAATCAATTACCTGCCGGTAGCCAAGGTTACCAATCTGGCCGCTACCATTGAGGAGCTGAAAGAAAAAGGACTATGGTTTGTCTGTGCAGATATGGACGGGGAACTGATGTACCGTGTGAATCTGAAGGGGCCCATCGGCCTGGTGATCGGGAGTGAAGGGGAAGGCGTCGGCAGACTGGTTAAGGAAAAATGTGATTTTACAGCCAAGATACCCATGTTCGGCAAGGTTGATTCCCTCAATGCTTCTGTAGCAATGGGAATCATGGCTTATGAGATTGTTAGACAGAGAATGAGTTGATTCTCTGTCTGGCAATACTTCTTTGGATTAAGAGTTCTTCTTCTAATCATTTTCATTTAGATTGCTTCGTTGACTAAATATGATAAAATGATATTGTCTATCTATAATGGCTATTTAAGGCTAGATTATCTAAGACAAGGATAATTCGGTGGACAAGATACCGGATTCAGGATGTAACTTTGGATGTATCGATAGCTTCGCTTGGGGCTTGATGCGTCTGAGGGTTAAAGGGGGCTGCCTGAAATGAACACAATTGTAAAATATGATGCATTAAGGGATGAAGAAATTGTAGATCTGATACAAGAGGGAGATCAGACTGCCGTTGATTACCTGATGGAAAAATATAAGCATCTGGTGAGAAGTAAAGCCAAAGCTCTGTTTCTCATTGGTGGGGATAAGGATGATCTGATTCAGGAAGGTATGATCGGATTATATAAAGCAATCAGGGATTACCGCTCAGGAAGAGATAATTCCTTTTTTAACTTTGCTGATCTGTGTGTATCAAGACAAATCTATAGTGCAATCAAAGCCTCTAACCGCAAGAAAAATCTCCCTCTAAATACCTATATTTCCTTATATACTCCAGCATATGGAGAAAATAGCGAATCAGAGGATAAGGAAGCGCTTGTTGACATAATACATCAAAAAAAAGTGTCAAATCCGGAGGAATTAGTTATTGACAAAGAGAACACCTCTATGATAGAATATGAACTTGTAAGGCGCCTGAGCGACCTGGAGAAACAAGTTTTAGGCCTATACATGCAGGATTTACGGTACACGCAAATAGCAGAAGTTCTTGGGAAAGAACCGAAGACCATCGATAATGCATTGACTAGAATTAAGACGAAATTAAATCAGGTACTCAAAGTGATATAAATCAATCGCTTCGGTAATATATAATTTTTGGTCAATTAGACATCTGCTGTTGTAGCTCAGATGGTAGAGCACCTCATTGGTAATGAGGAGGTCAGCGGTTCAAGTCCGCCCAACAGCTTAAGGAAACCTAGATCAATCAGGGGTTTTAAGAATTTATGATAAGAAGGTACTCAGATGAGTACCTTTTTTGATGTCTTGGGGTTTATTACAATAATAAGTAAAAGGTCTTGCATATGAGGTCTTTTATAACATTAAGCTTTTTTTTTAATACTTTATCCAATGTGTCAGCAGACTTTTTATCCAACTTCTTAAGGCTGTAAGCATATATATTCACAGCCGTTGTGGTTTAAGCATGTCCTGGCCTGTATGATACAGTACAGACATCATCATTCTCTGATATCAGTAGTGTGCCCAATGTATGTCTGAGACCATGCAGTGGAATGACAGAAAGCTTAACTAGGGTCCACAACTGTATAATTGTATTTGTTGATTAAATTCTTGAACACATGTGTTGGTGTTGACTAATTGATCTGTTTGCCACTCTGTCATGCGTCAAACTCTCATAGCTTCCGGCAACACTAACACGACATTTTATTATCTGATTTATTATAATAAAGTTCTAACATTGTGTTGTTTTTTACTACACATTTTTATCAGTCTCTTTCTGAAGCTCCTTAAATGATT
>JAJUHH010000426.1 GCA_029267975.1 Clostridiales bacterium | reverse complement strand
GTTCTGCTCCTCAGTCTGCTGGGGCGCCTGAGCCTCAATGACATTGGTGAAAATGGAAATACCACGCTCACCCATGAGAATGTTATTTGCTTCCTCATTGGTCCAGAAGAAGTTCAGGAATTTTGCAGCTTCCTCAGGGTTCTTTGAATCCTTGGAAATACAGAACATCTGGGAGGACTGGATCGCAGAACCGGAGGGACCGTCCGCTCTCTTTCTGGGGATGGGAAGTAATTTCAGTTCCCTTCCGGCAGCCTGTGACAATGCGATAAACTGGTTGCTGGCTACCCAGGTCATAGCTGCATCACCGGTAACAAGATAATCCCCTTCGATATCCTTGATCTCGGCAATTGCACCGGGATCAGGATATGCACCGGCTGCAGTTAAATCTGCCCGCATCTGGATATAATCTCTGATTAAGGTATAATCATCAAAGCCTAATTTGTCATTGGTCATTGCAAAGAAGCCTAAGGATAAATCTTCCTGTGGAACTGCTGCAGAACAGCCTGCAATAAAATCATCCAGCTTGGAGCTTCCGTATATACCTAATTTTTCATGTATTGTTAAGCAAATATTCTTAAACTCCTCCCAGGTCCAGTTGTCGGAAGGGGTTGCAATCCCTGCCTGCTCAAACATGGCAGGATCATAAGCAATACCGTAGCAGTTTACACCGTTAGAGATACCAATCTGCACTCCATTATCCTGCGTTGTCTTTAAAAAGGCGTCTGTGGTATTGGAAATATCAATCACGCCTGAGCTTATGTAGTCGTCTAAAGGAACAATCTTTGATGCGTAAGTAGGATAATTGCCTCCCAGCTGGAACATGTCCCAAACCTCATTTGCTGCAACCAGGGTGTTAAGCTTTGCAATATAGCCGTCAAAATCATAAAATTCATATTCAATATCGATATTGGGATTTGCCTTCTCATAAAGCTCTATGACTGCTACAGTTCTGTCATGTCTTGTCTGCGAGCCCCACCAGGCCATGCGAAGAACCGTCTTCTCTGCCGGCTCTGTCTTCTCTGCCGCCTGCGGTGTTTCATTTGCAGTAGGTTTGGTAATCTGTGTCGGTGTATTTGTATTAGCATTGGTATCCTCAACCTTATTCTTTTGACAGGCGGTCATAGCAAATATTGTCACTATTGCTAATATTAGAGCAATTATACTTCTTTGTCTCATCTAATTTTACCTCCCTACATTTTGTTTACAGAATTTACTATGTGCAAATTATACAATAAATAGGATAATGCGTCAATATATAGCAATTAATATGATAATATCGTTTGAAAACAAGGATTTTTCAAACTATATTTACTATCCTCTCTTATTCTATATAAGAAGTATGACTGCTGTTTCGCAGTGTGTAGTCAGAGGAGCCTGCTAAGGGCAAAGATATCCGCGATATACTCTTTGTCTCGTCGATTTTCTTAATTACCTTATCTGCACGGTCTGCTGCTTCCACGTCTATCAGAAGAACAGATTGCGACTGATGAATCAAATAGTGGTTGCATCTTGCCTTGTAGTCTCTACGATAAGAGGTTAGGAGCATGGTTTCAATATCACATTGTTCCATGATGGAAAAGTATCTGTCTCTTTTACGAATGGTCCATTTATCGGAGATGGTTTCATAGGGTATCACGCATTCCAGGGTAAGACCGGGGCGTCTGCTCTTCAGCTCAAGTATCATCTCGGCAATGGATAAGCTCAGATCATATTCCAGGCAGACAATGAAATGTACTGCACAATCCTCTTCAATCAGACGAATAAGCTCCAAGATACAGAACTTCAATAATTTATAGTATTCCTTTTGATCCTCGAGAATAAGGCTGCTTCGCTTGGATAATAATCCAATTATGCTGCAACTGCGTGACTTCTCCATAAACAATCTCCTCCCTGGTATATTTATTGCCCGTTTTACGCTGTCAGCGTATTGTTATAATTATAGCTTATGTATGAAGCAATCGCAACAGATAAAATGTAAAGTAAGCAGTAACAGGTTACTGCGGATAGAAATGATTGCAACAGATATAATAGAATACAGTAGATGTGAGGTGCGACGCGTGGATAAGGAGCTCATGCTTCAGATAGGAAAAAGACTTAGAAAGCAAAGAGAAAAGTTAAATATGATTCGGGAAGAGTTTGCAGAAAAAGCAGGAATATCTCCTCAATTTCTTGCAGAAATTGAGAACGGTAAAAAGGGTATGTCCTCTGAAACTCTTTATAAGATATGTGAGAATTTTAATCTGTCCGCAGATTATATATTACTGGGCAGAATTGCCTCTGATCGTCTGTCCTCGTCCGGAGCCAATACCCTAAACCTTCTGAGTGAACCCTATATTTCTTATGCGGAGGATATTCTGGAGATTGTTGACAGGATCGTAAATAAGGCTCAAAAGCAGTAAAAAAAAGTAGACAAACCGGTATCATACCAGTCTGTCTACCTTTTCATTTATATAAGATTTAAGTTCTTCTGTTTGACCAATGCCGGCCTTAGGATCTTCCGAACTCCGACAATACAAGTCCCTTATTACGTTCCAGGGCTGTCTGTATACTCCAGTTATGAACAAAGAGGAGTAAGGGATTGCCCTTTAGATCTTTGACCTTCTTCGTATCCGAAGATACTCCCAATTTACTTACATCAATATCCTTATTCTCAATCCAGCGGATATGTTCATAAGGCAGGGGTTCCAGACGAACCTCCACACCATACTCGGACTCCAGACGGAATTTTAACACGTCAAACTGAAGGGTACCAACCACGCCTACGATGATCTCCTCCATACCGGTGTTAAACTCCTGGAAGATCTGAATAGCACCTTCCTGAGCAATCTGTGAGATGCCCTTTAAGAACTGCTTTCTCTTCATGGTATCCACCTGTCTGACCTTAGCAAAATGCTCCGGCGAGAAGGTGGGAATTCCCTCATAGGTGAACTTTAAGTCAGCTGCACAAAGGGTATCACCGATGGAAAAGATACCCGGGTCGAACACCCCGATAATATCCCCCGC
>JAJUHH010000425.1 GCA_029267975.1 Clostridiales bacterium | reverse complement strand
GCTCCTTGGTATAGAGGGTTCCGAAGTTTCTGGACATAGGGGGCGGACCGGCCTGGATGGTTTGATCCCATAGATATGCTATTCTGCTGGTATTATCTGCGTTAATAAAGATAGGATTTGTATAATCAATACCGGTATCTACAATACCGATCAGTACTCCCTCCCCCAATAGATTGAAGGTTGGGATATTGCGCAAGCGGACTATTCCCGAAGCTTCCAGGCTTTCCAGACTGATGGGAGCATACAGAGCCGGAATTGCCGAATAGCCAAACTGATACACACTTTGATTGGTCAGCTCCGCTGCCGGTATATGCACCAAAGCCGTAAAATAATTAATAATCTCATAAGGCTGGTAATTCTGTAATTCCGCTTCATTTCCGCTGTAATTTATCATTAAATCAGCATAATCCTCGCTGATAATTGGCTCCACACCGTTTGAGGTCATAAAAATACTCCATATACATGAACATTCTATTATTAATATATATGGAGTTCCATTAAAAACTATGAAATTGATTATTCTGTAATAAATCCCGCTGTTATGGCCTTTAGCCCTTTTACAAGCCTTGTCATACTGTCGCTGATGGCAGCCAGTTCACTGGCAGTTGCCACCTGCTGCTGCATGGCAGCGGCGGCCTGCTGCGTTCCCGCAGCATTTTGACGGGTTATCTCTGATAAAGCATGAAGCGCCTGCAACATCTGTGTTTTTCTATGGAGCATTGACCTTTGTGCTTCCTCCTTGAGGGACTGAACTCCGTTCATGATCGAAATAGCTCCCACACTTATTGTTAATGCCAGGATTACCACTGAAAATGATACGATCAGTTTTGTTTTAATACTCCTCATCTATGCTCCTCCATATTCTTTTGTCTACAACATCATCTTATAGGGAAGCCAGATACTTTTCCTGCATATAAATATTAAATCTAAGTAAAAATTATGTAAGCCGGCAGTAGGAAGGGCGTCTCACAATTCGTGGGACGCCCTCAGGAATGAAACAATATTGGTTTCTGATCTATGCTTTATGCGTTAAACATTACCTTTTCACTGTTAAAGGCCTTTGTGATTAATGCAGTAACAGCAAGTGCCAGAAGCAAAATGGTCACAACCGTTATGCCAAACTGCGCGAAGGTTAGCTCTCCCATTAACAGATTTTGAATGCTGACTGCACAGTTATAAACAGGAATAAAGAAGTTGGTCAGCTTGCTGTCGCCTGTTCCTGAATAAGTCATGATACCGCCAAGCATAACAACAATATAGGCCGGCATGACATAAGTGTTTGCTTCCTTAGAGGTGCGGGCATAAACCGCAATCAAGGCAACGATAGCAACATACAGGTATACAGCCGCAATCATGATCACAAGCAGCATGATGGCATCGGTAGGAGACAGCTTCAGGCTGATTTCACCCATTTCGCCTCCCGTTGCGCCATTCATCAGGACGGGAAGTCCTACCGTAATAGCTACAGCATAGATAGCAGCAGAAATACTGGATAGGATAGCCAGCGAAAACAATTTACCAAATACGATTTCTCCACGCTTAATCGGGGATACAAGCATACTGGATAAGGTACCGCGCTCTTTCTCACCGGTAATCGCATCCACACCAAGCCCCATAGCTCCAGCAAATAACATCATATTGATCAAGAAGGGCAGCATCATACCAAGTATTCTGCCGCTTTGCTTCTGCTCATCAACGATGATGGATTCTGTGGGGTTCTTATCAATATAAAATACCTGCAGCTCCTCCATATTCCCAAGCCGTGAGGCCAGAATATTCTGCTGGTAAGGTCCTAATACCATAGATACAAACTTTTCTCTTGCTGCCGTAGAATAATCCTCTGCTGTGTTATAGAAGGTTTTCACTTCAGGAATTGGATCACCTGCTGCCTGATAAGCATTGATGGTATCGGTAAAGCCTTCGTCAAATACCACCAGCAGATCATAGGTTCCCTGCAGTATGCCATCCTTGATCGGCTGAGTGTCTGCGCTGCTGCCCAGGTAAGTAAATTCTCCCTCGAATCCCACACTGGACATAAAACTGTCCAGATCCTGGGGAGCGTTCTGCAGGTAAACAGAGGGAATATGTTCTTCAATATCATCCATCATATTGCTTAACAAGGTGCCCATCAGTGAATAGATGCCGACGATCATCACAGCCGGAAGGATAAATAAGCTGACGATCATCTTTTTATCATGAAAAACTCTGGAAAGTTCCTTCATTATTATATATTTTACACCCTTCATAATTAAGCCTCCTCCCTGTTATATTGCTTATATAATTTGAAAAATGCGTCTTCCAACTCCTCAGAGTCTGTACTTGTTAAAATCTCCTCCAAGGTGCCCTCCTGTACCTTAAGTCCATTTATAATAACTCCGATACGATCACAAAGCTTCTCCGCTTCTGACATGATATGGGTAGAGATGATCACGGTCTTTCCTTCATCCCGCAGCTGCTTTAAATAGTCCGTTACATTTCTTGCAGTGATAATATCGAGTCCTGTGGTAGGCTCATCAAAAATGACAACCTCCGGATCATGTACCAGGCTGACTGCTATGGATGCTTTTTGCTTCATACCGGTAGACAACTCATCAATCTTCTTATCCTCGAAATCCTTGATACCAAAATACTCAAATAACATCTCACGTCTTTGATTGATGATCTCCTCGCTTTCCCCATGAAGTCTTCCAAAGAAATTAAACATGTACTTGGGTGAAAACTGCGGATCCAGTTTAATCTCATTGGTCAAAAAGCAGATTTTTTTTCTGACCTTCTCCGAGTCCTTTACTGTGTCATAGCCACAAACTGAGACAGAACCTGCGGTGGGTTTTAGCAGGGTAGCAATGGTACGAAGGGCTGTCGTCTTGCCCGCACCATTCGGTCCAAGCAAACCATAGATTTCTCCAGGCCTTGCCTCCAAGCTTAGTTTATCAAGTGCCTGTTTCATGTTCTTCTTGGTCTTCTGCTCTGCCATTTGCTTCTTGCTAAGCTTATAGATCTTTGTTAAATCTTTAACTATTATC
>JAJUHH010000424.1 GCA_029267975.1 Clostridiales bacterium | reverse complement strand
GAATTGGTGTGGCGGTTAGGGTCAGAACATCGATATCCTTCTTCAGCTGCTTGATCTTCTCTTTATGAGCCACCCCGAAGCGCTGCTCCTCATCCACGATCAGCAGTCCCAGGTTCTTGAACTTCACATCGGCTGACAAGACTCTGTGAGTTCCTACTATAATATCCAGATTGCCCTTTCTCAGGCGCTCCAGCGTCTTCTTCTGCTCTGCAGCACTTCGAAAACGGGACAGCACATCCACGCTGACGGGGAAATTCTTCATCCGCTGAACCAGGGTATTATAATGCTGCTGTGCTAAAATTGTAGTGGGTACAAGCACCACAACCTGCTTGCCGTCTGAGACGGCCTTGAAGGCAGCACGTATCGCAATCTCTGTTTTACCGTAGCCTACGTCGCCACAGATCAGACGATCCATAATCTTCTTGCTTTCCATATCACGCTTGGTGGCTTCAATGGCACGAAGCTGATCCTCCGTCTCCTCATAAGGGAACTCCTCTTCAAACTCCTTCTGCCATACGGTATCGGGACTGAATTGGTAGCCGGTCTTCGACTGGCGCTGGGCATAAAGCTCTACCAGCTCCTTGGCAACCTCCTGAACCGCACCACGCACCTTGGCCTTGGTATTCTTCCATTCAATGGAATTCAGTTTATTTAACTTCGGCTTGCGGCCTTCGGAGCCGGAATATTTCTGAATCACATCAAGGCCTGTCGCCAGAATATACAACACGCCTCCGCCGCCATATTCTATTTTGATATAGTCCTTGGTTACCTTATCAACCTCGATCTTCTCGATTCCCCTATAGATTCCCAGTCCATGGTTCTCATGAACCACATAATCCCCGGGAGTTAACTCGGTAAAGCTTTGGATCTTATTACCTTCATAAGTAGACTTCTTGCGCTTTTTCTTCTTCTCGGCTCCGAAGATATCGCTCTCCGAGATAATAACCAGTTTGATTAAGGGATATTCAAATCCCCGCCTCAGGTTACCATAGGCCACCATGATCTCGCCGCTTTGCAGCTCCCGGTCCATATCCTCACTGTAAAAAGCACCCAGATCAAAGTCCCTGATCAGGTCCTCTGCCAGACGCATGGCCCTGGTACGGGAGCTTGAGAGCAGGATAACCCGGTATTTATTCTTCTTCCAGCGCTCCAAATCCTTCACCAGAACCTCGAAATTCTTCTGATAGGAAGCCACCGTCTGTACGGTGAAGTCATATTTTCTCTTGGGGCTATAAAAGTTATTCTTAACCTCCATGGTAGAGATAAGAATCGTATTACGATTGGCCAACATCCCCATAACTTCCTTATAGCCATAGATAACATCCATCTGACCGGGAAGAATATAGCCCTTCTCAATACGACCAATCATGCCCTCCCGAAATTCTGTCTCAACCGCTTCCCCTTTCTCCACAAGCCGGCCCGGCTCATCCAAAAAGAAAATGGTATCTTCCTGATCAAAATACTGAAAGAAGCTCATGGTCTGATCATAGAAATAATTGATATAGCTTTCTAAGGCAATGGAGCCCTGATAGGCCTCCAGATTCTCCTTAAATTCAGCAATGATTTGATGAATTCTGGCCGCTTCCTCGGTCTTAAACTGCTCCCGCAGAGTCTTATAATACTGCTTCTCTTCCTCTTCGATCTTCTTGATACCTGCTCTTAAGCGAGCCGCATCAGGAATAATCTCTGCTGCCGGATAGATGATCAGCTGGTCCACCTGCTCAATAGACCTCTGGCTGCTGACATCAAAGATCCGGATGGAGTCAATCTCATCTCCCCACAATTCAATACGGTAAGGGGCATCTTCCGTCAAGGGAAATACATCGATGATACCGCCGCGTACCGCAAAATCTCCGGGGGCTTCCACCTGCGTCTGCCTCTCATAGCCCAGACGCACCAGATCGTCGCTGAACTCCGTCAATTTGATGACGGATGACTGAGTAATGGTGATGACACGGTCCTTTACCATCTGAAGGGGAAGCAGGCGGTCCATACCGCCATCCAAGGACAAAATAATCGTGCCACCCTTATTCTCGATCAGTCTTCGAAGTACCTTTAAACGCTCTCTTACAATAGCATTGCCGTGGATGTCGGCACTATAGAAAATTATGTCCTTGGCGGGATAGAGGAGCACATCCTTGTCATATAACCTGTAGTCCTCATAAATCTCCTTGGCCTTCATGTCGTTGTAGGTAACGATCACCTTATACTTAAAGCCCTCACCAAGTCCGTAGATCAAGTGGCATTTTTGGGAATCAATACAGCCGGTAACTTGTACCGGCAGGGTTTTCGATTTTATGTTATCCCTGATGTCGATAAATTCCTTGAGCTCCATCAGGGGTGCGGTAAAGGTTTTCAAATTGAGACCTCCTTGAAAACTATTTCTTGCGGTTATACAGGTTCATGGCAGTATCAATACCTTGGGTGAGCATCACCTTGCAGGCATCGGAGGTATCCTTTAATGCATCCCGAATGGTTGCCTGCTCCTCCTTCGCAAAGCGTGACAAAACATAATCTGCCAAGTCCCAATCCTTTGGCTTATCACCGACACCAATCTTGATACGTGGGAACTCATCGGTGCCCAGGTGGCTGATAATACTTTTCATGCCATTATGCCCACCTGCACTGCCTTTCTTACGTATACGAAGCTGTCCCACCGCAAGACTGATATCGTCATAGATTACGATAATCTCCTGAGGTGTGACTTTATAATAATCCATCAGCTCACGAACACTTTCACCGCTGAGGTTCATATAGGTAAGGGGTTGGGCCAGAATGACCTTCTGCCCCTCAATATAGCCGTTGCCACAGATTGCCTTATGTTTTTTTGAGTCCAAAGGAATCCGATAATCATCGGACAGACGTGTAATGGCATCCCATCCGATATTGTGTCTTGTTGCTTGATATTTCTCTGTTGGGTTTCCCAAACCTACGATGATGTACATATATTAAACCTTTCTAGTGCGTATATTAATTCGAGGAAGAGGATACCGCCGCTGCTGTTGCCGCGCTGGAGGAGGCAACCATGACAGCCATCTGCT
>JAJUHH010000423.1 GCA_029267975.1 Clostridiales bacterium | reverse complement strand
GTCTTAAGGAGTAATATTGAAGGAAGAAAAGTAATAAGTAAGAAAAATAAAACTTAAGGGGTAAGGTATGGACAGATCAAGACAGTTAGGGGAAGACAAGGTTTTAAGATTATTATTTAAGTTTTCAATACCGGCAATCATCGGAATGTTAGTAAATGCTTTATATAATGTGGTGGACCGTATTTATATCGGACACGGCGTCGGCGCACTGGGAATAGGAGGCACTACCATAGCCTTTCCTGTGATGCTGATAATGATGGCCTTTGCCATGCTCATCGGTGTGGGTGCCAACTCACTGGTAGCCATTCGTCTGGGCGAAAATAAAAAAGAAGAAGCGGAAGGTATCTTTGGCAATGCCCTTGTTTTACTAATCATCTCTTCACTTCTTATAACAGTGATAGGCCTGATCACCCTGGAGCCTTTTTTAAAGCTGCTGGGTGCCAGCGATCAAATTCTGCCCTATGCCAAGGATTATATGCAGATTATTCTTTTGGGTGGGGGCTTCCAATCCATCGGTATGGGTATGAATAACTTCATCCGTTCCGAAGGCAATCCAAGAATTGCAATGTATACCATGTTAATTGGAGCCTTGATCAATACGGTCCTGGATCCCATATTCATATTTGTGTTCCACTGGGGGATGAGAGGTGCAGCAATCGCAACCATCCTGTCCCAGGCAGTATCCGCCTTCTGGGTATTGGCTTATTTCTTAAGAGGTAAAAGCTTACTAAAGATCAGGATGAAAAACCTGAAGCTGAAAGCCTCTTACGTTGGACACATTATTGCACTTGGTCTGGCACCTTTTGCCATGCAGCTTGCTGCCAGTGTTCTGAATTTCATAATGAACCGAAGATTGGGTGAGTTTGGTGGGGATATTGCAATCTCCGGGATGGGTATTGTGAATAGTATTGTCACCCTGATGATCATGCCCCTATTTGGCATTAATCAAGGTGCTCAGCCTATTATAGGATATAATTACGGAGCCAAAAAGTATGACAGAGTGAAGGAAGCTTACAAATATGCGGTTATATTTGCCACGGTGATTGTGGTAATCGGCTGGATTGCAACCAGATTGTTCCCGCTGCAGTTGGTTTATTTATTTAACAAGGAAGACGATTCCCTCATCACCTTCAGCAAAGAGGCAATCCTCAGGGTATTGATGTTCTTACCCCTGATTGGTTTTCAGATCGTTTCCTCCAATTATTTTCAGGCCATTGGAAAGCCCATGCATTCCGCGCTATTGGGCTTGTCAAGGCAGGTGCTGATATTAATTCCGGCTCTGCTTATCCTGCCCCAGTTTTATGGCTTAACCGGTGTCATATCTGCAGGACCCTTGTCTGATGTAATATCCTCTGTAGTCACAGGTATATTTATAATGATTGAAATGAGAAAGCTGCGCACCGATCAGCAGGCACAGGTGTTGAGTGCAGCTGCATTGGAGGAAGCAGGGGAATAAAATAAACCTGCCGGTGACAGCAATACCGGCAGGTTTTTACATTCCTTCTATTCACTTAATCTTCGTATTGATTTTATCCTTCTCATGGACCTTCGTATGGGCAGAACAACCAGCTGAAGAATCGCAATTAAGAGGAGATAGAGTAATACCACGAATATACATTGATTATAATAAGGTCTGCTGGCATAGCCCCGCTGTATCCATTGGGAATATACCAGGTATTGCTTTACAGCTTCCCAGGCAAAGATAATGGCAACTATGGCAAATACGATTGACATCGTATTCGCTATGGCTGTGATTCGCTTTAAGTGCATGAGTTTTGATTTGATATCCGAATAAATCTCAAAAGCCCCATCGCTGGCAGGTCTTCGTAAATAGATCCATCTTACACAGGAGCCAACATATTCTATTCCGGTTTCCTCCAGAAACTTGATATAAGCAATACTTTCCGGATGGCTTGGCAGGTGCTCAAGTAATTCCAGACGATAGATATATTTTCCGGGGGTACCTTCTTCAAAGACATAACGGAAGGGAGAGATATCAGTCAGAAGCATTCCTTTGGCTGACATCTCGTTCAACCATTTTTCTTCTTTCTCATAGGCGCCAATTGTAAAAGCCTTATAGATAACATGCTTCATTCTTATTCACCTCCTAATAAGCTCTCACCGTTTTCAACCAGTTCCTTTAGCCGTGTCAGTTCTGTCTTTGCTGCAATTTTACCTGAAACTGTAATGACATATTCCTTTTTTCTTGAATTATGCTCCCCTGGTAAAGCTTCGATCCAACCTCTTTCCAACAGAGTGCTGATTGCACCGTAGAGGGTCCCTGCTGCCAGGCTGACTCTGCCCTTGCTCAGCCTTTCGACATTCTGCATGATCCCGTAACCATGCATGGGCTGCAGCAAGGATAGGAGAATGTAAAATACAGCTTCCGTCAGGACGATGTTATCCTTATTGCTATCCATAAAATACCTCCAATAATCGGCACACGATATATCGTAATCCGATATATTTATTATAACGGCAACCGATATAGTTGTCAAGGAGGAATAAGCATAAATTGCATTTATACGATAAATTTTATTTATAAGTTAGTACGATAAATTTTACTTATAAGTTATATGGTATTTAATTAAGGTAACATAATTAGTATTCAGGTGCTTAGTATTTATAGAAAAGCATATGGATTTAAACTGATAAAGGTGCATTCGAGCTTGATTCCCTGATGATCAGCTCCGGTACAATTACCTGGTGCAGCTGTTCCTTGTCAGCCTTCCCCCGGATGATATCAAGCAGGAGGGAAGCTGCCTGGCTGCCCAGCTCTTCTTTGGGATGATGGACGGAGGTCAGGGGTACACGGTTATTGGCTGCAATAAAGGAATTGTCATAACCCACCAGTGCGATTTCTTCCGGTACCCGGATGCCAAGTGAGGTTAGCTTCTGATAGATGGCATAGGCAATCTGGTCGTTATAGCATACAATACCGTCAATGGGCATGCTGCCTTGCAGCAGGTCCTCAAGCACAATGACAGGCTTTGATTTACGATCCTCTGTATGATAGGTGATCACCCGGTCCGGATCATAGGC
>JAJUHH010000422.1 GCA_029267975.1 Clostridiales bacterium | reverse complement strand
TTTAGCTGCGGATGGAGAGCAGGTGGGAGAGGAAGGCTGTCTTAGTGTTCCAGGTAAGGTGGGAACGGTGAGCAGACCTAATTATGTAAAGGTGAAGGCCTATGATCTGAATATGAAGGAATTCACAGTGGAAGGAAGCGGATTATTGGCAAGAGCCTTCTGCCATGAGATTGATCATCTGAATGGAAAGCTCTATGTGGATATGACCATAGACGGATTAAGAGATGTTATAGATACGGAAGAGGTTGAGTAATAAGAGGAAAGGATGTTTGCTTATGAAGGTATTATTTATGGGTACACCGGACTTTGCGGCGGTGACACTTAATAAACTGATTGAATCAAGACATGAGATTATTGGTGTGGTGACGCAGCCGGATAAGCAAAAGGGCAGAGGGCATGAGCTTGCTTATTCTCCGGTCAAGGAACTGGCTTTAAGACACGGGCTTACTATCTATCAGCCGGTGAAGGTGAAGGAGCCGGAGTTTCTTGAGACAGTAGGTCAGTTAGCTCCTGAGGTGATTGTAGTATCTGCCTTTGGCCAGCTCCTGCCCAAGGCATTACTGGATCTGCCGCCCTATGGCTGCATTAATGTCCATGGTTCCCTGCTTCCCAAATACCGCGGAGCAGCACCCATTCAGTACGCTATCTTGGATGGGGAGAAGGAAACCGGGATTACCATTATGTATATGGACGTAGGTTTAGATACCGGTGATATGATTTTGCAGGAAAAGCTGGCCATCAGTCCTGAGGAAACCGGCGGCAGCCTATTTGACAAGATGGCTCATCTGGGTGCCGAGCTTTTACTCACCGCCCTGGAGCAGCTGGAGGACGGGACGGCTACCCGAACACCACAGAATGATGAAGAAGCCACTTATGTGAAAATGCTGACTAAGGAAATGGGCCGACTGGATTTCTCCCAGCCGGCAGTCAAGCTGGAGCGCTATATCCGTGGTTTAAATCCCTGGCCCAGTGCTTATACTACCTTAGAATGCAAGACCCTGAAGCTGTGGAAGGCTGAGGTGGAGCCGGGGAAGCCGGAGAATCATGCCGAGCCCGGTAGGATTGTTGAGATCCGTAAGGACGCCATAGCAGTAGCATGCGGCGAGGATATCCTGCTGATTAAGGAGCTTCAATTGGAAGGCAAGAAGAGAATGTCAGCAGATGCTTTTCTGCGCGGCTTCCCCTTACAGACCGGTATCAGGCTGGGGCAGTGATAATTTAAGGAACTGTTAATGCTGCCTTAATATCATGTTCACAAAATAGACATCATTGTTGCTTATCATGATATTCACAGAAGGATCATCCTTCCTGCACTGCTTCCCATGAATTTGATGCAGTGCAGGAAGGATGAGTGAGCATCAGTAAGTGACTTGTTTGGAAGGAGGTTCATAGATGTATTACCCATACTTTGATCCCACTTATATACTTGTTATCATTGGCGTTGTAATATCTCTGGCAGCATCAGCCAGGGTCAGAAGTACCTTTGCAAGGTATTCCAGAGTCAGAAGCATGTCCGGACTCACGGGTGCCCAGGCAGCCCAGAGACTCCTGCAGGCTTCCGGGATATATGATGTACAGATTGAGCATGTACGCGGTAATTTAACTGACCATTATGATCCAAGAACGAAAGTGCTTCGTTTGTCTGATTCGGTTTACGGTCAGAGCTCACTAGCTGCCATTGGTGTAGCGGCACATGAATGCGGTCATGCAATCCAACACCAGCATGCTTATTTCCCTCTGCAATTAAGGAGCGCTATTGTACCGGTTGCGAATTTCGGCTCTATGATGGCTTGGCCGATTATTCTGCTGGGATTATTTCTTGGAGGCTCCCCTCTCCTGATTAATATTGGAATTATCTTATTTACCGCAGCAGTGCTCTTTCAGGTGATTACACTGCCGGTGGAATTCAATGCCTCCAAGCGGGCGATTACCAGACTGGGAGAAACGAAGATATTATATGACGAGGAGCTGCGCCAGTCCAAAAAGGTCCTGAATGCGGCAGCCCTTACTTATGTGGCAGCAGCTGCGGCTTCCATCCTGCAGCTGTTAAGACTAATTATTCTATTTGGTGGAGGAAGAAACCGTGATTGATCAGGTAAATACCAGAGAGCTGGTTCTGGATATGCTTCTGGAGGTCCTTGATGGAGAGAAGTACAGTCATACCGTACTTCATCAGACCCTGCGAAGACATCAAAGCCTGAGCAAGCAGGACAGGGCCTTTCTCACCTATTTATTTACCGGTACGGTCAAATGTTATCTAACGCTTGATTATATCATTAATCAGCATGCATCCCTGCCTGTAAATAAAATGAAGCCGCTGATACGCAATCTACTCAGACTCAGCGTCTATCAGCTGATGTATATGGAGCAGGTTCCGGAAGCAGCGGTCTGCAATGAAGCGGTAAAGTTGGCCAAGAAACGCAGCTTTACAAAGCTGTCCGGCTTTGTGAATGGGGTACTTAGAAATATTGCCCGGAATAAAGAGAAGATCACTTATCCGGATGCCCATAGTGCAGCAGAAGCTTATCTGTCCATAAGATATTCTACCCCGGACTGGCTGGTTCGCAAGCTGCTGACCCAGTATTCCTTTGCACAGGTAGAATCCCTGCTGGCGGCATCCTTAAAGGAAAAGGAGACGACCATCCGCTGTAATCAAAAACGGATCAGCCCTGATCAGCTTCAGGAATTATTGAGTAAGGAAGGGGTTAGGGTAGAGGAGAGCGAATACCTGCCCTATGCCTTTAAAATCAGGGATTATGATTATCTGGAGAAGCTTGAGACCTTTCAGCAAGGTCTTTTTGCGGTACAGGATATCAGCTCCATGCTGGTATGCCAGGTGGCTGGTATCCGGGAGGGTGATTATGTTCTGGACGTGTGTTCGGCTCCCGGGGGCAAGGCTCTGCATGCGGCAGAAACCGCAGGAGAGGTATCGGCAAGGGATATCACGGAGTATAAAATTGCCCTGCTGGAAGAAAACATTGCAAGACTGGGCTTTCACAATGTCCGGACCAAGGTATGGGATGCCACCGTATCCGATCCTGAGCT
>JAJUHH010000421.1 GCA_029267975.1 Clostridiales bacterium | reverse complement strand
TGCACCATAACGGTACAAAGAATAGCAACCGGAATTAAATTAGATAAGAATACCCTGGATTTAAAGGTAGGAGAATCTTATGTGTTAAAGCCTTCCTTAATTCCTTCGGACAGCAATGAAACTACGATTACCTGGGAATCCACGGATACGAAGGTAGCGACTGTAGATGCCAATGGTAAGGTTACAGCCAAGTCTAACGGTTCGGCATTGATTATCGCTAAGATCCCTTCCGGAACCTCAGTATACTGCAGGGTGACAGTATCCCAGCCGGTAAGCGGACTGATCTTAAACTATAAGGAAAAAACCATTTACATAAAAACTGATTTTGAATTAAAGGTATCGGTAACACCCAGTACGGCTTCCCAGCCAGAGGTAATCTGGACAAGTTCCAATGAAGCGGTAGCAACTGTATCCAGTACCGGTATCGTAACCGGTGTTTCCGGAGGTATCGCTACGATTACCTGTACCACGAAAGATGGTGGATATTCAGCAACCTGTATCGTAAAGGTACGGGATGGTGAGCCAACCGTTTATCTGAACTATGAAAACTATAATTTGGGTCTGGGCAGCTCGGTAACGCTGATCGCAACGGTATCAGACGGAGCGGAAACCAGCAATGATGTATACTGGGTAAGCAGTGATTCCGATATCGCAACTGTTAACCAGAAGGGTAAGGTAACAGCCAAGAAGCTTGGACGTGTAACAATTACAGCTTATGCACAGGACGGCAGCGCGGCAGAAGCCAGCTGTGAGATCAGAGTAGTAACACCGGCAAGCAGCGTATCCGTCAATAATGCTTCGCTGAACTTATTGGTCGGACAGGTAAAGCAATTAAAGGCAACGATTAAGCCTTCCAATGCAACCATTAAGACCGTCGACTGGTCCTCCAGCGACACTGAGGTTGCTACGGTAGATGAAGATGGTAATGTATATGGTGTGGCAGAGGGTACTGCAGTCATAACCGCTACCACCCAGGATAACAGCGGTAAGAAAACCATCAGTTATGTTACCGTAAATAAACGTGTTCCTTCCACCGGTATTACCTTGCAGGATAAGCAGGTTGTATTGATCCCCGGAGAAGAGAAGATCCCCGGCCTGGTTCTGGTACCTGCCAACTCTACAGATGATATCACCTGGAGTACGGATAATGCGGCAGTTGCCAAGGTTGATAAGAAAACCGGTAAGATTACCGCCAGAGCAACCGGTGTTGCATACGTTACAGCAATGACTGAGTCAGGTAAGAAGGCAACCATTGAAGTACTTGTCATAGGACTCAATTACACGGAACTGACCCTAGAGCAGTATACAACCTATCCTTACAAGCTTGAGGTAGAGGGTGCTACTACCAATGTCAGCTGGAGCATCGATAATCCGCAGGTTGCGGTGATCAGTAACGGAACGGTAAGTTCCAGAGGCGTTGGAACAGCAACGATCACGGCAAAGGTCAATGGACGTAAGCTGACCTGCAAGCTGAAGGTAGTGAAGATTAAATAGAAATAATTAATATGACAAAGTAACAAAGGAACGGAGAGCAGAAGAAGGACTGAAGTCGTCCGTGTGAAATTCAGAGACTGCGATCTATTGCACAAAATACAGCGAAGGCAGAAATAAGAAATGGAGAGTTAAACATACTCAGAGTACGGGACCGGTATTATGACCATTCTTATTTCTGCCTTCTCTGTACTAAGTGCAATAACGATCTTGCCTAATGATTTCACCCGGACGACCTCAGTCCTTCTCTTGCTCTCCTGTTTTTGTCATACAATCTGTTATATATATTAATAAAAAGAAGCAGGATTATTTTATATTTCTGTACGCTCGTTGGGATGCTTGCTTATCGCAATTCGGTAAATATGATATCTGTGCATTACCACATTACTTCTGAACTGAAAATATTCGCATTTTATCTATTCAATGATTGAAGGCAACTCTGCTCCTGCCTCCATCCCTTTGTCAACTCTAACTATCAAAATTTCGTTGGTAGTTTTGTATTGCGTAAAACTATTATTTACTTTCCACAACAAGCTCTGCGGTTTTTGTTCAACCCTCACAAGGCTAGAAACTTACGATTGCCAAGCTATTTTGCTTATGTTAAAATATGTTCAGAACATATGTTTTTCAGGGCTTTGATAAACTGTACGAAAAGAGGGATACTATTTGTTAGTCAGCTTGCATGTTAAGAATTTCGCGATAATTAATGAGGTTGAAGTAAACTTTAAAGATCATCTTAATATCATGACAGGTGAAACAGGAGCTGGTAAATCCATTATCATCGGTTCTGTGAACGCAGCCCTTGGCGCTAAGATCAGCAAGGATATAGTTCGAAGCGGTGCAGATTATGCCCTGGTGGAGCTTGTGTTTGAGACGGAGGATGAAGCTGTATTTGCAGCTATGCGAGATCTGGATATACCTTTGGATGGCAATCAGATCATCATCTCCCGCAAGATTATGTCGGGAAGAAGCGTTTGCAAGATCAACGGAGAGAATGTAACCTCCGCTGCCTTATCCACTATTGCAGGATTACTGATCGATATTCACGGCCAGCATGAGCATCAGTCCCTCTTACATAAGGCAAAGCATATGGAGATTGTGGACCGATTTGCCAAGGATGAGATCGGAGATCTGAAACAGCAATTAGAGCAAGCCTATAAAGAATATACAAGATTAAAGCAGGAATATGACCGTTCGGGAATGGATGAGGAGAAAAGGTTAAGAGAGATCTCCTTTTTAGAATATGAAGTAAATGAAATAAAGGGTGCCAATTTACTTGCCGGAGAGGACGAAGAGCTGGCGGCCAGATATAAGAAGCTCGCCAATGCCAATACAATCGCCGAAGGCTTGCAGGCAGTCTACCGTTATACAGGCTATGAGCCCTCTGCAGCTGGTGACAGTCTTGGGAGAGCAATGCGCCAGCTATCGAAGATTGCAGAGTTTGATGAGAAGATAAATGGCTTTTTTAATCAGGTGAATGATATTGATGCATTGCTGGGTGACTTAAACAGAGAATTATCTCTATATATCTCAGATATGGATAATCCTGAAGAAGAGC
>JAJUHH010000420.1 GCA_029267975.1 Clostridiales bacterium | reverse complement strand
TATGCAAACTTTACCTTATAGGTCTTAATCTCATAAGGCTTGATTTTTATATCAAAGCTATTACCAACAGGCTCCAGCTTCTCTATAGTTTCCTCCAGCAGATTGCATTCCTCCACGGAAGTAAGTCCTGATGCAGCTCCTAAGGTGATCCTTGTCTTGGTGGCTGCATTTTCACTCTCGTACAGACGCAGGATAATTCCGCTGCCGTCCTCTGCCAGCTTCACGGTCTCAAGCACCACATTCTTCTTATCCACAGAAGCAAAGGAGAACTCCTTCTGCGCAAGGGCACCCTTCACCGCGTAAGCAGGCTGATTTAAGCAAGCAGCTTCCCTTACGGTATTGCTGCCTCTCCAGCTCTCCGCATGCGGATAAAGGGCATAGGTAAAGTAATGCTCTTCCTGATCTGTGGTGGGATTGGGCTCAATACCGGACTTGATCAGCGTCAGTGCAATATTGCTCTGATCAACGGAATGACCGTATTTGCAGTCATTTAACAGACTCACGCCGTAATGACCCTCGGACAGATCCATCCACTTCTGGCCGCAGCTTTCAAATCTAGCCACATCCCAGCTGGTATTCTTATGAACCTTTCTGCTTACATTACCAAATTGTATGTCAAAGGTAGCCTCATCCGTATGAATATCTACGGGGAAATGCACCTTCAGCAGATGCTGATGCTCCTTCCAGTCAACATAAGTGTTAAAATCTATTCTTCTGCTGTTCGCATAGAAATGAATCTTCTGCTTCAGCAGGGAATTACTGAAACGGCGTGTGATCTCCAGGGTTGCGCGGACACTGCCAAGCTCAGTCCATGTAAGGCTCTCCAGCTCAGTAATATCCCAGGCCTTTTCTGTATGATAGATATCAATATCCCAGTTATCATAATAAATGGGCTTATCCTCATACATGCGAAGAAGATTCGCTTTCTTACCGGCCTGAACCAGTTCACGGTCATTTTCCTTATCATAGATAGAGGTAAAGAGTCCCTGCTCATCCAGTGTGATGGTATAGTAAGGAGTCTCTAAGCTATTTCCATCCTGACGGAAGGCGCAAGCAGCCTCCGCCTGGGCAGGCTTAAAGGTCTTAGCACCCTTGGAGGGAAGCTTGCAAAGATATGCCACAGCACCATCCTGGGTCTGCTGAACCGGATACAGGGTACCTTCTTCATCCTGCAGAGCTGAAGCAGTACACTCACCAAGCTGAACAATGTCATTACGCTCAAAGCCCAAGGTATTATATACGGTAATTGCATCCTCGGACTTGGTTAATGCCTGTAAACGTTCCTCAATTAAGGAGCTTGCCTTTTCAGCCAGAGCTGCATATTCCTCTTTGGTTACCTCATAAACCTGCTTAATGGAGGAGCCTGGCAGGATGTCATGGAACTGGTTTAAGAGAACCTTCTTCCACATAGCATCCAGGTCTTCTGTAGGATAAGCCAGCTCCTGCATAGCAAGTACTGATAAGAGCTCCAGATCCATCAGCATTAACTCACTCTTACGGTTGGATCTCTTATTCCTTGCCATGGAGGTATAGGTGCCTCTGTGATATTCAAAGTAGAGCTCACCTTCCCAGGTAGGAAGACGCTTATGGTCTTTTACTCTTTCCTCTAACTCCCTAAAGTAGGTTCCGGAAAACTCCTGACGTACCTTGGGAATACCGATGACACCCTTCTCCATACGGATTGAGGTCTCTAACATCTCTCTGGTAGGGCCGCCGCCTCCGTCACCGTAGCCATAGGAGATGAGAATATCATTATTAATCTCTTTATTTTGGTATCTCTCCCAGCCTCCCATAATAGAATCCGGATGAAGCATACCGTTATAGGTTGTAAAGAAATCCTTGATGGGCTGTCCCACGCCAAGGGTTGTGATCAGGTGGGTCAGCACCTCTGTGCCGTCAATGCCCTTCCAACGGAAGGTATCATAAGGGATCTTATTAAACTGGTTCCAAGCAAGCTTGGTGGTCATAAAGTAGTCCACACCGCTTTTTTTCATGATCTGAGGAAGTGCCCCGCTGTAACCGAATACGTCGGGCAGCCATAAGATCTTATTATCAACACCGAACTCCTCACGGAAGAATCTCTTACCGTGCATGAACTGGCGTACCAGGGATTCTCCGGAGGTCAGGTTACAGTCTGCCTCCACCCACATACCGCCTTCCGGCTCCCAGCGACCTTCCTTTACTCTCTCCTTCAGTTTTGCATAAAGCTCAGGATAGCGCTCCTTTAAGAAATAATAGAGCTGGGGCTGGCTTGACATAAACTTATAATTCGGATATTCCTCCATGAGCTTTAATACCGTAGCAAAGCTGCGGCCAACCTTTTCACGGGTCTGCTCCACAGTCCACCACCAGGCCACATCAATGTGGGTATGGCCGATACAGGTAGCAATAACATCCTCATAACCTGCCAGATCCTCATATAAAGCCTTCTGAAGGTATGCGTCAGCCTCTCCCAGGCTACGATAAAATGCTTCGCTATAGGGTGTTCTTAGATCCAGGTAATTGATGGTGTTATTTAATACCTCTTCAATTACCAGTCTGGCCTTCTCCTCCTTCTCCATTCTGGAAAAGGCAGATAAGGGAACACTGATGTCATAATAGAGCTTCTCTATCTTCGGATCTATTTCATGCATCTCCACAATCAGGTTAAATTCCGAATGTAAGGTACCGGTATAGGACTGCAGATCCAGATGATAGGTCTGTCCGGCAACTGCACTTCTGCTAATGAGAACCTTTCTGTGGTTCATATCAATACCCTGAACAGCTTCTCCGTTCAGAAACAGAAGAAACTGCGGATTCTTGCCGTCATCCCACTCCTCGATCTGGGTCTTTACATTCATCCAAAGACTTTTGCCCGCAAAGCTCTCCGGCACAGTAAAGCTTATTCGAAACCAATAGTGCTCATCGGGACCATACCAGTGCATGGTCCTGCTGTCAAAGTCCTCCCAGGCAAGCTCGGATTGCTCCGCATCCTCAGGATGAAAATAATTGCCCTTCTTCATCTTCCAGTTTTCTACAGGAACCTTCTGTACTACAGATAATTTCTTCAG
>JAJUHH010000419.1 GCA_029267975.1 Clostridiales bacterium | reverse complement strand
CCAATTTGCTTCACCAGAACAATCTGACAATCTCCAAGAGAAGCTACCTTGTTACGTATGGCCTCCTCCTGGTGCCCGCCGCAGACTGTCCGGAAGCTGGTCTCCCTTACTTGGGCCAAGGTCACTGCATCACTTTCCTGATCCACCTCAAGAATATGAAATCTGGCACAGTGTCCAAAATGCTCCGTCACATTTATGCCATCTCCTGTTCCGACGGCAATCTTATATATCATACTGTCACCAACCTCTCATTCCTGCACATCTTCTGATCAGCTGCATCAGTAATAAAGCCGGCTTTTCTCTTCAGGGATGCTGCTGAATAGTTCCGTTGACAGATAGCGCTCTCCCGTATCCGGCAGGATGGCTAGAACCACCTTATTCTTATTCTCCGGCCGGTTGGCAACCTTAGCGGCTGCAAAAGCGGCAGCTCCGGAGGATATGCCAACCAAAAGCCCCTCCTCCCTGGCCAGGACTCTGGCGGTGTCAATGGCCTCTTCATTGCGTACCTTATATACCTCATTCACAACCTGAAGATCCAGAACCTTGGGGATAAATCCAGCCCCAATTCCCTGTATCTTATGGGGGCCGGGATTACCTCCGGACAGGACCGGAGAAGCTGTGGGTTCCACGGCAATCACCTGAAGCTTCGGGTTCATCTCCTTCAGGTAGCCTCCTGCCCCACTTATTGTCCCTCCGGTTCCGACACCTGCTACCAATATATCAATTCTCCCTCCGGTAGCCTCCCATATCTCAGGTCCGGTGGTCCTCCTATGTATTTCAGGATTGGCAGGATTATTAAACTGCTGCAAGATAATACTATTCGGTATTTGTATATTCAGCTCCTCCGCTTTTCTGATAGCTCCCTTCATCCCTAAGCTGCCCGGTGTCAGAACCAGTTCTGCCCCAAGGGCAGTTAATAAACTGCGGCGTTCCATACTCATGGAATCCGGCATGGTGATAATCAGGCGGTATCCCTTGGCTGCTGCCACAAAGGCAAGCCCTACCCCCGTATTACCACTGGACGGTTCAATCAAAATACTGTCCTTTGTTAATCTCCCCTGTTCCTCCGCATCCGTAATCATGGCATATGCGATCCTGTCCTTCACGCTTCCTAAAGGATTATAATATTCCAGCTTCAACAGCAGCTCGGCATCCCTTATCTTTGCCAGCCTGGAGAATGCCAGAGGCCTTAAGATGGGAGTATCCCCGATCAGCTGTGTCAGATTCTCTACGATCTTACTCATGATATCCCTCCTTTTAATGTTGTGTTCTTCCCTCTCTTGGTTTATAAAGCTTAATACAAGTCGACTTCCTTGATATTGTCTCTGGGGTCCTTCTCATACCAAGCCTCACTAAGGGGAAGCTTCACGTTAGCCGAGACATTCTTGACGAAGTTGGTATTCCTAAGTACCTTCACAGCCTTCCTGGCCAGTTCAAAGGCACCGGAATAGCCCATATAATTTAGAAATTGTCCAAATAAGGGGAAGTTTGGGATGCCCAGCTTGGATACCCAACCGTTAGCGTTCATATGTCCGATATACAGATCCGGTTTGAGCTTCTTTAAGAGATTAAGTTCCTCTGCCGGCTGGCCTGCTCCAACCTCCACCAGCAGCTCAGGTTCTCCCATATCCTCCAGAATATTCTCAACAAAGCGGTCCACATTGTGGGCCTTCACCCCCAAAAGCTTCATGCCCAGGGAAGCAAAGAACTCTGCCGTGGTTAAAATCCTGGTTTCACCGCCTCCTACAAAGACACTCTTTCCTTCCAGCTCCTTCTGAAGGGGTGCAAGAGCTTCCTTCAGCTGCTCATTTTCAAACTTTATCAGCTTCTCGGCTTCCTCCTCCAGACCAAAATGGGCAGCAATCCTTCTGATCCATTGATTGGTATTGCGTATGCCGATGGGAAGGGTATCAATCAGATATTCCGTACCAAAACGCTCCTTTAGATGTCCCAGCAGATAGTCGTCATGGGTAGCACAGATACTTACATTTAGTGCAGCTTCCCCCATATGGGCCAGATCCTCCAGGGAGGAATGCAGGGGCAGTACCCTTGGTATTAAGCCTAAGGCACTGACTAGCCTGGATAGCTCCACCTCATCCCCGTTACTGTTGGAGCCCACATTGAAGATATTCACTGTGCGGCTGACACGGTAATGGTAGCTGGCATCCCTATCCTCTACCGGGATTGCTGTTTCATACCTTTTTACCGGTTCGACCAGATGCCGCAATACCCCGTGATAGGCCGAATCATAACCGGAAGCTACAAATTTACTCTTAAAGCCTTCACAATGTACCGGAACAATCTTGGCGGCAATGCGGTCAGAAAGCTCTGTCACCAGAGAATCGATATCATCACCGATAATACCCGGGACACAGCCATTGGCAATGATAATCGCCTCTGGATGGTATTCCTTCTCCACATAAAGAATAGCCTTGCGTAATTTATTCAGGCCGCCCTGGACCACGTCCAGCTCATCCAGATTTGTGTGAAGCCATATAAAGTCCTCATCCACCTTACCCTTGGAGGCACGCATGGTTTTGCGAAGCTGACCGGAGCTGACAAAGCCGGAGCAGCAGCCTAAGGGGGAGTGAATAATCATAACCACATTGGTAAGACTGCTGACAATTCCTACTGCCAGCATGAGCTGACATCCGGCACTCTGGGAGAACCTGCGATTCTGCAGCTGGGCGCAGCCCGTATGAAGACCATCCTGCAGATGCCTGCAGGAGCCACAGAAGGCCCATACCGCTCCGATTCGTTCTTCTCTGGTAGGCGGCGCTGTGGAAGTTAAGAAATTGTAGGATAAACTATCAACATAACTGCTATTTGCCATATCAAACCATCCTTTCCTGCTTATCTGCTTGACACCAGTTGGGTAATCAAATCCTCCACCAGGGTCAGACCCCCTCGAAATCCTGCATAGCCTTTATTGAGCACCACACGGTTGCTGACAGGAAAGGCTACGGCCAGGAAGCCTGCACCGATCTTCTGTGCCAAACTCCGTTCAATACCGCTTCCGACCACGAAGGCAGGACCCAGGGCATCATAATATT
>JAJUHH010000418.1 GCA_029267975.1 Clostridiales bacterium | reverse complement strand
GAGATTATCTGCAAAGGGCCGTTATGCCTTGGCCGCAACAACCAGCATGGCAGAAGACAATAAAGACAACGAATGTATTACGCTGATCAGCATCTCTGAAAAGCTTGGCATATCAAAAATATATCTGGAACAGGTTTTTTCCTTACTAAAGCGCGGAGGTATCGTTAATTCGGTTAAGGGCTCCCAAGGTGGTTATCAGCTATCAAAGCCCGCTCATAAGATTACCGTATATGATATCTTGTATTCTGTTGAGACTGCTTTATTTGAGGATACTGAGGAAACACTTGCCGGTGAAGCCCCGGAGATTGAGACAGCTATGAGAACCGTAGTTTTTGATCCGCTGGATCTTGCCCTTTCCAACACCCTGAAAGAGATCAGTTTAAGTGATCTGGTAGATGCAGCTAAGAAAAATAAAAGCGATCAGGAATTTATGTTTTATATATAACCTTGAGAAGGGTCTTCATCCCAAGCCTCTATATGGTGCTTCTGAGGTTTATATTAATCAAGCGTCATAACCTTTATGAATGAAGTAGGAAAGCGCAGCCTTACAGCTGCGCTTTTATTATATTTATTGATCAGTTCATCTATCACTATTGATCAATTCATTTTATTGCTCAAGTGCACGTCCGAAGTCCTCGATGAGATCCTCGATGTCCTCCAAACCTACTGATACTCGAATCAGCCGGTCTGTAATACCAAGGCGTTCCCTCTCTTCTCTGGGCATTGCTGCATGGGACATCTTCACCGGATAGGAGGCTATGGTTTCTACGCCGCCAAGACTTACAGCAACTGCAGCCATTGTAACCTTCTTCATAAAGCGTTTGGCTGTCTCCTCGTCCACAGTTTCAAAGGAAAGTACTGCACCTGCACCATCCGCCTGCTTAAGATGAAGCTCCTTCTGAGGGTGACTGTCAAGTCCAAGATAATATACCTTCTGAACCTTTGGATGCTTCTCCAGCCACTGTGCCAGCTTCTGAGCTGTTGCCTGCTGGTAGTCCAGTCTTACCTTCAGGGTCTTGATTCCCCGAAGCAGCAGCCAGGAATCCTGCGGGCCAAGCACTGCACCAAAACCATTCTGCACCGCATAGATCCTTTTTCCCAGATCTGCATCCTGCACCACTACTAATCCTGCGATAACATCGCTATGGCCTCCAAGAAATTTTGTTGCGCTGTGGATGACAATATCGATGCCAAGCTCAAGAGGTCTTTGCAGATAGGGTGACATAAAAGTATTATCAAGAATTGTTAATAGCTTATGCTCCCTGGCAATGTCTACCGCACCTTTTAAGTCTGTTACCTTTAGCAGCGGATTAGATGGGGTCTCAAGAAAGATTGCCTTTGTATTCTCCCTGATATTTTTTCTGATATTATCCAAATCTGATGCATCCACAAAGGTAATTTGAATACCAAAGCGGTTGAAGAAGGTGGTCGTAATGCGATAGGTTCCGCCATATAGGTCCTCACATACGATCAGGTGGTCTCCCTCCGAGAATATGGAGAGTACGGAGGAGGTGGCAGCCATGCCTGAGGCAAAGGCAAAGCCCCGGCTTCCTCCCTCGAGCCTTGCTATGGTATCCTCCAGAGCCTTTCTTGTAGGGTTTCCGGATCTGGAATAATCAAATTCCGGTGGATGCTCGATATCACTTTGATGGTAGGTCGAGGCCTGATATATGGGAATGCTTAGTGCCCCGGTGGTTTGATCGATTTCATTTCCATTATGAATAAGTTTTGTTCCGAATTTCATGATATCCTCCCTTCAATCCCAAAGGAATGTTAACTTGTCTTTCATCAACTGATTATGGTAACAAGTCCTTCCTTCTAAGCAAGACTTTGCTCAAGATCCGCAAGAAGATCATTTACATCCTCAATCCCTACTGATAAGCGGAGCAAAGTATCCGTAACACCGAGCTTATTCCTGATCTCCTCCGGGATTGCCGCATGGGTCTGCACTGCAGGATAAGTGATCAGACTCTCCACACCGCCAAGACTTTCCGCAAATATAATAACCTTCACCCGCTCCAGTACCTGTTCCACCAGGGTCTTATCCCTGACATAGAAGGATATCATGGCACCAAAGCCTGATGCCTGTGCTTTGGAGATCTCGTATCCCTCATGCTCTGGTAAGCCCACATAAAAGACCTTTAAGACATTTTTTTGAGTTTTCAGCCAGTTTGCAATCTGTATTGCATTCTGCTGCTGCCGCTCCATACGGACCGCCAGCGTTTTGATACCACGAAGAATCAACCAGCTGTCAAAGGGTGCCAATACAGCCCCTTCCGACTTCTGTGTAAATTTCAGTTTTTCTGATAATATATCATCATTCACCACGACTAAGCCTGCCAGAGTGTCGTTGTGTCCCCCCAGATATTTGGTCCCACTATGAAGAACGATATCCGCGCCCAGTTCCAGCGGCCGCTGATAATAGGGCGTCAGGAAGGTATTGTCCACAATATGGAGCATTCCTCTTTCCTTTGCCAGCTTTGATATGGCTCTTATATCCGCCACCTTCATCATGGGATTTGACGGAGTCTCAATAAAGAAAGCCTTACTGTTAACTTTCAGGGCCTTGATTATCTCGTCAGGATTACTGGTATCCACATAGGAGAATTCCAGTCCGTATTTACTGTAAATCTCCTCAAATAAACGATAGGTTCCTCCATAGAGGTCATCTGACACAATGATATGATCACCCGGTGAAAATAGGTGTACTACAGCTGACACTGCTGCCATACCCGTGGAAAATGCTAAACCATATCTTCCATTCTCAAGAGCTGCAATCGTGTTCTCCAACTCCTCCCGCGTAGGATTTTGCAAACGGGAGTAATCGTATCCGGTTGACTGATACAGCCCCGGATGTCGGAAGGTTGCGCTCTGATAGATAGGGATGCTAATCGCTCCTGTCTGAGGGTCATATCCCTTACAACCATGGACCACTCTGGTATTCATGCTTTTTACTTCATTCCCAATGTTCGTCATCCTCTCTTTATTATACTTTATCTTACTAAACCTATAGGTTTTTCTTATATTACTCTGAATATAATCCTCTTGTCAACCGG
>JAJUHH010000417.1 GCA_029267975.1 Clostridiales bacterium | reverse complement strand
TGGCGGTAACCTGCTCATTCACCTTCTTGAAGGAAGGGCTGGCGGTTGCCTGTGTCGGTGTGGGAGTTGCTGCTTTGGCTGACAGGTCAGTGGTCAGATATGAGCTGACAGCATATAGGGTCTGTCCCTTATAGATAAGCTTTGACCATCCATTGTCACCGATCCCGATACGTTTGGCGCTATCACCGTTCTTCAGCACCTCAGCAATGGTATCAGGGTCCGCGGTGGAGGGTACTGTTCGTAGGTTAGTCACCTCTTTGGCAGTTACATTTTCATCGACTTCTTTAAAGTTAATGAGAGCAGCCGGATCAGCAGAAACCTGCTCCTGGGGAGCATCCTTCTTGGGCTTTGCTGTCTTCTCATAAGTAAAATATGCGATATTGATGTCCACAGGCTTGTCAATTCCTTTGACCTCTCCCTTACTGGTAAACTGCCACATATCAAGCTTTCCCGTATAGGCAGACTTAGAAGTGGAGCTATAGGCTTTTGCCGGATACTGCGCAACCCAGATCATATAGTTGCTGCTGAGCCGGTCGGTATCCCACTGGGCATTGCCTTCCAGTTCATTCTTGGCTGCATAGAACATGGGTGTATAGCCCTGCTCCTCAATATGATCAAGGAATGCCATGGCGATATCGGTACGGGCGCTTGCAGATAGTCCATGCTGGCGATTCTCTGCATCAGAAAAGCCCTCACAGTTATAGACCACCGGATAAGTAATCGGATATGGTGCGATAAAACCGGCGACCCACTCTGCTTCTTCCATGGCTTCCTTCTTATTGACCGCTGTAGAGAAGAAATAAACACCTATCTTAATTCCATTGGCCTGGGCCTGCTGCAGGTTGTATTTTGCATAGGGATCTTCATAGATCACACCGTCAACCTGGGTCCGATATCCAACCCTGATGATGGCAAAATCAACCCCGGATTCCTTTACCTGCTTCCAGTCTATGACTCCCTGCCACTTGGCTACATCGATACCGTAAGTGATGACCTGTGTCTTCTGATTAGCAGCGGATATCTTGCTAAGGTCTACCTTGGCACCCTGGGTCTGCTCTGTCTGAGGATCCTCACTGTCATCTACCGGAGTTACCTCAACCGGTAATGCACTGGTATTCTCTGTTGTCCCGTCGGTTGAGTTATCGCCGGTGGGACTGTCAGTATTATTATTAGTATTGTCAGCATTATCAGAAGCCCCGGCAGATAGATCGTCATCATATTCCGTATCATCATTATCCGTATATGCAGAAGCCTTACCAGTCACTTCTTCGTCCCGGGCAGAATAATCCTTGCGAATTAATAGGATAAGATATGTAGCAGCTGCTATGATCAGAGAGGTGGCAAGGATCACGGATAGGATCAATATTCTATTGTTCGAGGGTCTTCTATTATAATTTGATGTGCCTTTCATAAGCTTACTTCCTTTTGTAACAATCACTTTGATTATGTTGCTATTCCACCATAATAACAAATCAACAGGAAAAGGTAAAGGAAACAGGCCTGACAATTTATTGCAGATATAGTATTAAATTCATTACAACGGCCAAAAAAGATATGATAATGATCTGTAGTTAAATTAAAAACAACAAGGGACACGTATTTCGAGTCTCTTGTTGTTTTCATGTTTCCAGGTCATTCGGCAATATAAACCGATGATCTGAAGCTTTGATTTCAAATCAATTTAGGCATAATCAATTACTCATGAACCGATAGCTTACTCATAACAGCTTCCATTAAGCGAACTATCTCCTTGGATAGCATTTCTGCTTCCTGACATAACTTCATTGCTTGATCCTTTTGATGCTTCTTGATTGCTTCCATTACCTTGTCGCCTATATGATGGAATTTATGATGAAGTTCACCTATTTGCTCCCATTCTTTCATGATTTCTGGGTATTTTATATGTATGGCGTTATAGAAATGTCCGAAAGCACATTTCTTCGGATTTGTTTGCAAGGGATAGATGGTCATTTCATTAACAGATGTTTGAAGTACTTCTACCCATTTTAAATGTGCTTTTACAGCTTTTGATATTGTATCCCGTATTTCTTCTTTTGTAATTGCATGGGCACCACCCTCAATACTTTCAAACATAGTACCCAACATTTCGGATAAGCGATTATCGATTGCAGAGATCTGTCCAGCAAACTCTACACTCTTCTTTGCATCATCATGAATGCTTTGCGTCATACTGCTTAGCTTCTCCGCATCCTGGCTGGAAGCATCCATAGCATGGTTTATCTCATCCGTTGCAACCTGTATACCCTGCATAGACTTATTGATAATATCGATATCCTCAATCACGATATTGAGCATACCCACATTTTTACTAACGGTATCGGATACTGCTTCTATTTTGGCGCTCATTTGCGAAGATGATTCAATCGTGTTGTTTAAGCTTACCTTACTTTCTTCTGCTGCAAGCTGAATGTTAGAAACAAATTCCATCATACCATTCAGCTGTTGTTTTGTATCGTCTGCTAAATTGCGAACTTCCTGTGCCACAACCGCAAAACCACGCCCGGCATCACCCGCTCTTGCGGCCTCTATTGCGGCATTTAAGGCTAAAAGATTTGTTTTCTCTGCAATACTCTTAACAGAGGTTACAACATTTTGCACTTCCGTTGCTAAATGCATAAGATGCTGGATTTTTTCAATCATGATTCCATTATCATGTACTACACTATCCTTGAGGGATTGCAGCTCCTTTAAGAGGTTCATACTTTCATCGTTTTTCTTTGAAAGCAATTTACTATCACTAGATAGACTCTCTAAAGTTGACGTAGTAGATGCTACAACCTCATTTACTTCAATCATTTTTGCTGTTGTTTGTTCTACAATGGCAAGGTTTGATTCACTTACGATCGCCATCTCCGACGCAAATTCTGTTAACTGATTAGCAATGTGAGTCATACCTACATCAAAATTGCTTAGTGAGCTTACAATATCGAGTAGTTCTTTTGCTGATAAAGACATCCTGCCTTCAGAGTCTAATAATCTTTGGAATTGATCCAATATTCTTTGGTGAAGATGAAAGCCTACTTCAGGGGGTTGGGAC
>JAJUHH010000416.1 GCA_029267975.1 Clostridiales bacterium | reverse complement strand
TGTTCCTTTAATTGTTCATTCTGGAGCCTTAAGGCTTCACCATCTGTTGTGAGTTCTGTGATTTGTGAGAGCAAGCTGTTCTTTTCTTCCGCCAGCTGTACGAGATTTTCTTCGGCACTTTTAAGATTCGCTTCCAGAAGATTAGCTTTGGCTCCACCAATTTCACTGTTCTTTATCTGAGTTTTAAGTGTATTTATAGTCGCATTTAAGCTTTCATTTTCTTCACGGAGTGAGTTAAGCATTACATCAACTTCAGAAACCTTATAGCCGAATAGGCTCTTCTTCATTTAATCAATCCTCCACAACTTTAAACAGGTTACATCAGCCGCCTTTTCCGGAAACCCCTGTCATCATGCGTAATTTGCATGATTTCTTGGCATAATACCAAGAAAGGATAGTTCACAGGAACAGGGATAGCGTATGCTCTGCGGCTGAATATCTTCGTTTCCTTTATAATATACGCCTATCAGACAGGGTTTGTCAACTCTAGACAACATTAGGCAAAATCTACTTTGGAAAAATTTGATTGAAAAAATGGGTATTTTGTATTATAGTATTTTTAAATGTAAAGTTATAAAATAAAATGTTACGCATTTTGGGGTGATTTCGGGAGTGGAGTAAAATTATGGCGAGCGTCTTGATCGTTGGAAGCTATGGAACATTAGCCAATGAATTGATTAATAAATTTAATAAAGAGAATTGGCGAATCTACACCTTGATTAGCAGCAAGAAGCTTATTAAGCCTGCCCACGTTTTTGAGCAATATGTATTTCCCTATGACAGCAGCAGTATGAAAGAAGTAATGAGCAGCTGCCGTCCGGAGGTTATTATATTTACCGGAGCCTATGACCCCTTGTATCAATGGAATGACGAAGGTAAAACGGAGGAAACCTTAAAATATATTACCGGTCTGAGCAACCTGCTTATGTGTGCCGCCCTCACCGGTATCAGGCATTTTATTTATATATCCTCAGAACATGTTTATGAAGATGAATATATCGTGGATATTAAAGAAGAAATGCCCATCTCCCCCAACAGCTTTCAGGGGATGTCTCTTTCGCAAGGGGAAAATCTTGCAATGCACTTTAACAGCACCACCCAGATGGAGGTAACTGTTGTCAGACTTGCAGGTATGTACGGTATCCCGGCCAACCGGGAAGCCTGTACGGATGATTTTTCAAAAATGTGCCTGAAAGCTCTGATATCGGGCCGCATAAAGGTAAATGCCAAAAGGATATTATCTGCCTTATATGTAAAGGATGCAGTGGAAGGACTTTATCTGCTGATCAATGCTCAGGAGAGGAAGCATCAGCTTTATCATATATCCTCCATGGAGGAAGTTACAGAGGATGCGGTTGCGAAAGGAATTCAGGAGAATTATTCCCAGCAAATAGAGATTGTGGATCAGACCATAGGATTGAAGCACAGAAAGATTTTGTCCAATGAACGCTTTTGTAGGGAGTTTCATTTTGAGGTCAGAAACAGCATTCAGGATATTCTTCCTCAAATGCTGTCTTATATGAGGAAGAACAAGAATTTGTTTCTGAAAAAGGAGGAGGCAGAGGAAAGCAAAGTCTTTGGAAGTAAAATACGACAACTGATCAAGAAGTTCTTCCCTTTTCTGGAGTGCGTATTCTTCTTCCTGCCGTTTTTTATGCTGAATAACCGGGCAGTAGGAAGCGAGTATTTTAATGGCATTAATTTTTATTTACTCTATGTGCTGTTATTTGCCATCGTGCACGGCAGACAGCAGGCGATCTTTGCCTCCCTTCTCAGCGTGCTGGGATACTCCTTCCGACAGATGTATACCGCTTCGGGCTTCTCCTTATTGATTAATATTAATACCTATGTATGGATTGCTCAGATATTTATTGTTGGTCTAACTGTGGGGCAGCTTCGCGACAAGTATCGGGAGATGGAGGCGGATAAGAACGATCGCATCGATTTTCTTACGGACCGCTTGAATGATATCACAGTGATCAACAACAGCAATACCAGGATTAAGAATTACTTTGCTGAGAAGATTATCAGCAGTACGGAAAGTATCGGACGGATTTATGACATTACGTCAAGGCTTGATAAAGCATCCAAAGGTGAGGTCCTTTTCGCTGCTCTGGATACCTTGTCAGAGATTATGGTTACGCGGGACGTATCCATCTATCTGGTGTCCAATCAGGAATACTGCCGTCTGGCCTCCGCCTCCAGTGAAAGGGCACGTTCCCTTGGTAAGTCAATCCCCATGAATAACTACAGAGATATCTTTGATGTACTTAGGAGCAAGCAGGTATTTATTAATCGTGTACTGGATAGTAAGCTGCCCATGATGGCCAGTGCCTTATTTGATGATCAGAGCAATATGAGAATCGTCATTTTCCTCTGGGACCTTCCCTATGAGCAAATGACACTGTATCACGCCAATCTGCTGACAGTGGTAGGCGCCTTGGTTTATTCCAGTGTCGTTAGGGATGCGGATTATCTGGATGCTCTGGCACATCGTCGCTTTATCGAGGATACAACGATCCTTCAGGAATCAGCCTTTCGGCAGATGCAGGAGATCTATCTCCATGCAAGGGAAAAGGGTTATGCGGAATTAAGTGTATTCTATATATACCGGAATGGGATGACCCTAAAACAGTTGAATGATATTGTAACCCCGCTGCTTCGGGATACGGATTATGTGGGGATGACTGCAGATGGTAATCTGGCGGTTTTACTGACCAATACCAATGAGAATGAGTCCGTTCATGTCAGGAAGCGTCTGCAAGAGAAAAACATTAAAACTTATTTGGAGAAGGAGTAGTAAGGGACCATGGATACCGCAGGGCTTTGGCCTGTTCTGGTAATATTAATCATCAACTCGATCATAGCACTTACCTTATTTGTCGGGGCCTTTTTTGGGAAAAAGGGACAGCGCCCTACCATGATGTTGTTGTCCTGGTTTATTTTTATCGTTCCCCTGTTTGGACTTCTCTATATTTTATTTGGCAGCTTCCTTAACTTTCTAAAGCGGAGGAAGGATGTGGATATGAGTGATGTCAGCTTTAGCCAGGATCGGGAGAAGGAGATCCTGC
>JAJUHH010000415.1 GCA_029267975.1 Clostridiales bacterium | reverse complement strand
TAAGCTGGCAGATGCGGAGCTTGCCGAGCTAAAGAGCTACTGGCACGGTAAGCTTGATAACTTCCGGGTGAGAACTCCTGATGAGAACTTCAATGTCATGATAAATACTTGGAATGCTTATCAGTGCTTCATTACCTTTATCTGGTCCAGAGCGGCATCCTTCCTCTATGCAGGCCTGCGTAACGGTTATGGCTACCGGGACACGGTACAGGATATTCAGGGAATCATCCATCTGGATCCTGTCATGGCCAAGGAGAAGATCAGGTTTATGCTGTCCGCCCAGGTAAATAACGGCGGCGGTCTTCCCCTGGTGAAATTTGATCATCGTGCAGGGCACGAGGATACCCCGGATGATCCATCCTATGTGCAGGCCACAGGACATCCAGCCTACCGGGCTGATGACGCTCTGTGGTTGTTCCCTACCGTTTATAAGTATATGGCGGAAACCGGAGATAAGGAGTTCCTGAATGAAGTCATTCCTTATGCCAATAAGGAGCAAGGGGATGTTTATGACCATTTAAAGAGAGCCATTCAATTCTCCATGGAACGGCTCAGTGTACATAAGATGCCGGCCGGTCTTCATGCTGACTGGAATGACTGCCTGCGTCTTGGGAAGAAAGGGGAATCTACCTTTGTGGCCCTCCAGCTCTATTATGCCATGAAGGTAATCCGGGATATCGCAGCTGACCGGCAGGATACAGAGTATGTGGCTTATCTGGACAGGGTTCAGACAGAGCTTAAAAATACGATCAATGAGCACTGCTGGGAGGGTGACCGTTTTATTCGTGGCTTTAAGGAGGACGGTCAGGTTATCGGATCCAAGAAGGATCCGGAGGCCAGCATGTGGGTCAATCCCCAGTCCTGGGCGGTAATCAGCGGCCTTGCCAGCAAAGAGCAGGCGGAGCTTGCCCTGGAAAGTGTACATCGTGAGTTGAATACAAAATACGGTGTAAAAGTCATGGCTCCAGCCTATGCAGATCATGCCTTTGAAGGTGCTTTGGCCATCTTATTCAATCCTTCCACCAAGGAGAACGGAGGCATCTTCAACCAGCCCCAGGGCTGGATCATCCTGGCGGAAGCCCTGATGGGACACGGCAACCGGGCTTATGAATACTTCACGGAATGCTGCCCTGCAAGCCAGAATGAGCATGCAGAGATCCGGGTGATGGAGCCTTATGTACATGGGCAGTTTACAGAAGGGGATGAAAGTCCCTACCATGGCAGGACCCATGTCCATTGGTTAACCGGAACCGCCTCCACAGTAATGGTTGGCAGTGTGGAAGGAATTCTTGGAATGCGGCCTGACTTAAATGGGTTGCTTCTTGCTCCCAGTATTCCCAGCAGCTGGAAGGAGTTAAGCATCCAGAGAAGCTTCCGGGGAAAGAAGCTGAACATCAGGGTTGAGAATCCCCAGGGTGCAGAGAGTGGTTTCAGAGAATTTTATGTGAACGGAGAGAAGCTGGAGCGGAACTATCTGCCGGAAAGCATGATGAGGGATGAGAATGATATCCTGCTGGTAATGTAAGAAGTACGGTATGGGATCAGAAGCATAGTACAATAACATAATAATAATTAGAGTACTGTAAATAAATATAAATTAGATGTATCTTATTGTGAAGAAGTATAGAGATAAGAAGTATAGATAGGATAACCCCTGCGCAGGGAGCAGGCGTCACAGGTTCAAATGACGCCAAGAGCCTTTGAGCTGCGCAGGGTTTTTGTTTGCTGGAGAAAAGAAGACAATTACCGTGCTTCTGGGACTAGACCAAAAGCAATTGCGATACACTATCCCGAATGGAAAGCTTTGCTTTATGTAAGAGAAATACTGCTCTATGTCTGAAGTCGGAATGTTCAATCAATCGAAACATCGCTGCAAGGACATCCACCAGCTTGTCTATGTCAGTTTGACCAGCCATATAGCCAAGAAGGTTATATCGCAGGAAGGCATAAATAAGTGCAAGAGACAGGAAGCTCTCCTCCTTATTCTGCATATCTGAATAGGGAAAGTTGTTATAAAACAGATGATTTACCAGAAGCTGCTCCAGAAGGATCTGCCATTCAGGAAGGATGACTTCCAAATGCTTCGCTGCGGCGGCATGCTGCTCTGAGATGAGGAGCAGATCAGCTTCTGTCAGCTTTTCTTTGCCAGTCGTATGATAATAATCCTGTATTCGCGCACAATAATCCTGTATACTGGGACTATTTTCAAAATAGGTATTTAATTGATGTAGGATAGGAAAGGCCAACCATAGATGCTCGCATGTTCCGGAGGCAGGAGAAGGATTGGCAAAAAGATAATCAATGGAATAAGTCTCAGATAAAAAAGCATTTAGCTTGCTAAAACGTTTCGGTAGCAACATATTGCGATCCTGAAGAATGGAGATTGCCTGCTTGCAGCTGTCGTATCGATCAAAAGGTAGTTTGATTTCCGGAGCATAAGGCAGATCCTGTTCTTCAAAGATCATGGGAGTCTTTTGGTCCATCAGCAATTCGATCACTTTCTCACAGCTGTTGGAGCAGGAGCATTGATTAAGTTCAGAAAGCTGTGTCATCCTGCTTGGATAGACACGGCATACTTCAGCAAGTGCTTCTTCCCCCAGTTCTGACTGCAGGGCACAATAGCCATCTTTGCGATGCAGCATGCAGCTGCCCTGCCAATCCAAGGAAATCTGCGCAAATCGCTCCTGACTTGGATCAGGGTAAAGCTTGAGGGCACAGTCGAGCTTGGCACGCAGCTTTTTTGAACAACTTATTCCTAATAAACGATAATAATCAATTTTTGATATACTGATGGGCCATTCACTGCAGCAGGAACGGCGGCATTGGCCGCATTTGCATTGAAATTTGGTATAGTATTCGGGTGTAAGGTACTTCATACAGTTTTCGCCATTTAAATACAGAATATGATTTTTAATAGCATAATTTTATATATAATTATAAAAAATGTAAAGTAGCTTTTTTAAAATTTGAGTTAGGATTCAAAGCTGAATTTTAGCATGATATAAAGCATATGGTTACTGTTCTCACCAATCAGTAGTGAGATACTTAAAGCCCTGGCAAAGGATTCCGCAG
>JAJUHH010000414.1 GCA_029267975.1 Clostridiales bacterium | reverse complement strand
GTATCTTAGCCGCTGTTTCAGGCAGGAAAGACTCCAGAAGACTGCTGCCGATGCAGATGCTTTCCACAAGGTTATAAAGTACTGTCTCAAGACGGGCTTTTTTCGCTTCGTCCTTGGCAAGAACCCAAGGCATAGTCTCATCAATATATTTATTGCAGCGCTTAAAGAGGGTAAAGATCTCACTGATGGCATCCGCCACGCGCAGCTTATCCATCTTGGCTATTACCTTCCCCGTTGTCTCAAGGGCCAGTGCCTTAAGCTCCTCATCTACCGGCTCTGATACTTTACCATCTCTTACAATACCGCCAAAGTATTTATTGGACATGGAGATGGTGCGGTTCACAAGATTTCCCAGGGTATTGGCGAGATCGGAATTGATTCTTTCCACCAGCAGCTCCCAGGAGATCACGCCATCATTGTCAAATGGCATCTCATGAAGGACAAAGTATCTTACGGCATCCACGCCGAAGAGCTTTACCAGGTCATCTGCATATAATACATTGCCCTTGGATTTACTCATCTTATCGCCGGCAGCACCCTGTAAGAGCCAGGGATGGCCAAATACCTGCTTAGGCAGCTCAACATTAAGAGCCATAAGAATGATGGGCCAGTAGATGGTATGGAAGCGGATGATATCCTTACCGATAAGATGCAGATCCGCCGGCCAGTATTTTTTAAACTGCTCAGTGCTGTTGCCGTCTGCGTCATAACCGATACCTGTAATATAGTTGCTTAAGGCATCCAGCCATACATAAACCACATGCTTATCATCAAAGTCCACCGGGATACCCCATTTGAAGGAAGTACGGGAGACACATAGATCCTGAAGCCCGGGGAGCAGGAAATTATTCATCATCTCATTTTTACGGGATTCCGGTTGAATAAACTCCGGATGGGTGTTTATATGCTCGATTAAGCGGTCTGCATATTTGCTCAGTTTTAAGAAATATGCTTCCTCCTTTGCAGGCTGAACCTCACCGCCGCAATCCGGACATCTTCCATTGACCAGCTGAGAAGAGGTGAAGAAGGATTCACAGGGGGTGCAGTACATTCCTTCATAATGTCCTTTATAGATATCTCCCTGCTCATACAGCTTCTTAAAGATCTTCTGAATTTGCTTCTCATGATAATCATCCGTGGTGCGGATAAATTTATCATAGGAGGTATTCATCAGATCCCAGATATCCTTAATCTGTCCGGCAACGCCGTCAACAAACTGCTTGGGTGTGACACCGGCTGCTGCTGCCTTTAACTCAATTTTCTGACCGTGCTCATCCGTACCGGTCTGGAAAAATACATCATAGCCCTGCAGTCTCTTAAAGCGGGCGATACTGTCTGCCAGTACGATTTCATAAGTATTGCCGATATGCGGCTTACCGGAGGTATATGCAATTGCGGTTGTAATATAATAGGGTTTTTTACTCATACCTTGATCGATCCTTTCTATAATGAATTTCAATGAAGCCAAAAGAGGACAAAATAAAAACTCCCATCCTTAAATTACTTTAAAGACGAGAGAACTTCCCGTGGTACCACTTTAATTCACCCTTGCCTCGCGACAAGAGCCTTATCCGCTGCTTTGGGCTTATGACCTGATAAACTGTT
Organism: Clostridiales bacterium; assembly: GCA_029267975.1. Taxonomy (GTDB): domain Bacteria; phylum Bacillota; class Clostridia; order Lachnospirales; family Lachnospiraceae; genus Mobilitalea. The sequence goes on along the minus strand of JAJUHH010000414.1, from coordinate 1,469 downwards.
TCTCTACCTCTGTTTATTCGGCCCCCAGCTACAGCTTTGCAATATAACGGTCGCTACCGTCGCAGCCTAGGTGATTACCACCATTCATATCATGAAATAATCATCCTCAGTGCGAAGCTCCAAGACCATCTTCCACAGCTTCCATCTCTCTCCCCTTCTCAGCCAAAACGGGGTTCTCTGTTAAGAGCTCCACTGTGTACTCTTCTTTTCCCAGCCTTTATCAATATCATATAGTTATTGAAAAGTATACCATGAGTAATATCCTTTGTCAAAGTATTTCCTTTTATGCAAAGGGGAATACGTTATCAGTAATTAATATACATATTTTAACAATTCCCCTGATTGTGTTTTTCTTCTTTCAGTGATATTATGTTACAAGGAAAGCGTACAAGCCATCGTACATTCAAGGTCGTTCATACAAAGTCTTTCCACTCCGCTATACACAAGCGCAGCTTTTATCTAATAATACAAGAAAGGAAACGTATGATTTTATCTGTGTATTAATCATACCACCATCACTATGAAGCAAAAGCGTAATCAACCTATATCAAATCATGAAAAGCATCCCCTCAGAAGACATCCCATCGTCCTACTATACATAAGCCTGCTGGCGCTCCTCTTGATTGTCGGGTTTTATCACGGGAAGATAACCTTTGCCGACCCTAAGTCTAATTCGATTACCTCCATACCTGAGATTGATGATGAAAGCTCCCTTTCAGACAATAGCAATGCCCTTCCTGCCTGGGCTCAGGCAGATGACGCTTCTTCCCAGGACAATCCATCCGATGACCAAACAGCAGCTCTGGTAACAGCCAGCCCTACGCCAACGCCTACCCCCACCCCAGTTCCGAAGAAGCAGGTAACCCTTCTGGCGGTAGGTGATAATCTGATCCATACAGAGGTTGTCTTAAGTGGTAAGAAAAAGGACGGGACTTATAATTACGATCATCTCTATTCCAATCTGAAGGAGGAGATCAGTGCAGCAGATATTGCTGTAGTGAATCAGGAGACCATCTTTGGTGGAGCCAAGCTTGGCTTCTCCGGTTATCCCAGGTTCAACTCCCCGGAGGAGATCGGAGATGCCTTAATTGCTGCCGGCTTTGACGTGGTGCTGCAAGCTACCAATCATACCCTGGATAAGGGCGTGGCAGGACTTGAGAATGCCATGGCTTATTGGAAGACCAAGCCGGAGATCACTGTACTTGGTATCAACGAATCCGCCGAGGCAAGAGAGCAAATTACCGTAGTAGACAAGAACGGCATAAAAATCGCCATGCTCAATTACACCTACAGCCTCAATGGATTTAGCATGCCCAAGAATCGGCCCTATCTGGTAAATATGCTGGATAAGGATCAGATGGCTGCGGATATTGCCCGTGCCAAACAAGAAGCGGACTTTGTCATTGTATTTCCTCACTGGGGTACAGAATATGCCTATACCGCCGACAGCAAGCAAAAGGACTTAACAG
>JAJUHH010000413.1 GCA_029267975.1 Clostridiales bacterium | reverse complement strand
TGAAATTCTTATCATTATCCTTAAAGTCAAAGGAATAGGTACGAAGCTGCAGCCCTTCCTTTTTCAGTTCCCTTGCGACTACCGCACTGACCAGACTGCTGTCAATGCCGCCGGAGAGCAGAGTACAGATGGGGATGTCGGAGATCATCTGGCGTTTGATGGCATCATATAATAGGAAGGAAGTCTTGTCGACGGTGGTTGCATAATCATCTTCATGAGGTGCGCTAACCAGGCTCCAATAGGTTTTTTGCCGGAAGCCATGCTCATCAAAGACGGCAAGATGACCCGGAAGGATCTCTTTGATATTCTTGAATACGCCGCTGCCGTAGGATTTGGCAGGGCCCAGGCCGAAGATCTCACAGAGACCGTCTTTGTCAAGCTGCGGTCTGATTCCAGGATATTCAAATAATGCCTTGATCTCGGAGCCGAAGATGATGGTATCCTCCTGAAAGGTGTAGAAGAGGGGCTTTACGCCAAAGCGATCTCGTGCCAGATAAAGCACACGGTTTGCTTCATCCCAGACGGCAAAGGCAAAGATACCGTTTAGCTCCTTGACAAAGTCCTCACCGTAAGCCATAATGCCGGTGAGGATAACCTCTGTATCCGTATGGGTCTTGAAGAGGTAGCCCATATTGATGAGATTATCCCGCAGCTCGGCAGTATTATAAAGTTCACCATTGTAGATGATGGTATAGGAATTGCCGAATTTCTGCTTTGTAATGGGTTGATGACCACGCTGCAGGTCAATGATGGACAATCGGGTATGAGCCAAGCCGATTTCCGGCGTCAAAAGCTCACCTGTATCATCCGGTCCGCGATGCCTCAGCACTTCTTTCATCATGTCAAGCGTGTGATGCCATTTGGCCAAATCTTTTGTAAAATCTGCTTTTATATTACAAAAACCGGCAATTCCGCACATAGATCATCATACCTTTCAATTTAATTTGGAGCCATGAGTATTGGTTGAAGCTGCTTTCCTTCCAGAGCATGCTCAAGGGTCGGAAGGAGCAGGTCGAAATGCGCCACCATGGAATAAGGCTTACTCTTGTAATTATCCTGACCGAAGGGAACAAAGTAAATATTCTTTACATTGATCAAATGACCGATGTTCTTTAGGTTATTGCTTAAGGCGTCATTGGTAGCCATGGCAATTACCACAGGCCCGTCGTTGCGCAGCTGTCCTTTGGCCGCCATCAGAACAGGAGAATCTGTGATGGCATTGGCAAGCTTTGCCATGGTATTACCGGTGCAGGGTGCAATGATCAGAATATCAAGCAGGCGTTTGGGACCAATTTGCTCTGCCTCCACAATGCTTGTAATAGGGTCCTTACCTGTAATTGCTTTGGCTTTTTCCATAAAATCCCTGGCCTGACCGAAACGGGAGTCAGTTACCTGGGAACGGTCGGAAAAGATGGTATAGACATTGGCATGTTCCGCAAGCAGTCTTTCCAGTTGGAGAAATACACTATCATAGGTACAATAGGAGCCGGTGAATGCAACTCCAATATTCTTTCCGCTGAGTGTCATTTAATCACTTCTTTCTTTAATAAGCGAGCAGATTTCTGTCACTAAAATGTCAGCCGAGGTGCGCGGTGCCACTTTTCCTGGTAAGCCAAGGCATAGCTTGGCATTCAGCTTAAGCTCAGCAGCATATTCAAAATCTACGCCACCGGGAGCTGACGCAATATCAATAATTGTTACATTCTTATTTGCATAGTCCAGACAATCCTTGGTAAGGACAAGAGAGGGAATTGTATTGAAGATATAATCACAGGAATTAATCACGCATTTCATATAAGGAAGCGTCACTGTAGCCAGACCGGCAGCTTCCGCACAGGCAAGTGCCTCCACAGAGCGTGCGGCAATCAGTACCTTTGCATCCAAAGCCTTCAGCTTTGCAGCCAAAACCTTTGCACAGCGACCATAGCCTAAGACCAGGCATTTGCTGCCATGCAGGTTGATGTCGCTTGCGCTGATGGCCTCAAGAATTGCGCCTTCTGCTGTGGCAATTGCATTGAGCACGGTGACCCGTTCACTTTTCATCAGATCATAATAAGTGACCTCTTTTTCTATACAAACCTGGACCAGAGCCGAAGGAATCGATCCGGCGAAGAGGAGATGCTCCTTCGTCAGATACTGGGCGACACAGGCCAGGGTCAGATCCTTTGCAGGGTTAGCTGCAGTAATATTCACCATATCCCTTGACATGGGTACTGGGCCGACAAGAAGCCTGCAGCTGTCGAACAGCTCCTTCAAGGAGGACAAGGGTGTGCATCTTGTATGTGAAACCGGTTCTGAGGTATTGTAGGTTGCTACGGTAAAGCCTTTCTCATGAAAGCTTGCGGCCATATAAGCCAGACGTTTGTCACCGCCAAAGATTCCGATATCATATCCAGTAGACATTAAGAACTCCCTTTCTTCAGCACAGCGTGATTGTTTGAATGCTCACGCTTCACAGTCCTATTCCACATTATATGAATTCATAAAAAAAATGTGAATCGACAAAAGTTTAAATAAAGTCAGAATAAAATGGCGATAAAAGGCGAAAAATATACTTATGAAGCGGCAGAGAATGATACAAAATGTTTTGATCATGGAAATAACTTCATGTATTGACGAAAACACATTTTTGTATTAGAATGTTTGTATCATTTATATACTAAGGAAGTGTATAACAATATACTTCCTTTTTGTATATCTAAAAAGGAGGAGAATATATTTATGAAATTCAAAAAATTTCTTGCCCTTATGCTGGTAGCTGCGATGACAGTATCCATGCTTACCGCTTGCGGCAAAAAAGAAGAAGGTGCCGGTACAGATACTCAGGCATCTGATGACAGAAGTGCTTACCCCGGAACAGCGGAAGCCAATTCAATCACAGTTAACATTTCTTCAGAACCCCCGGAAATGTTCTCAGTTACAACAACTGACACAACATCTTTCACAATTCTTCGTCATGTAATTGAAAACCTGATTATGTTGGATGCGGATAATAATGTTATCCCTGGCGTTGCTGAAAAGTGGGATGTTAGTGATGATGGTTTAAACTATACCTTTCACCTTCGCAAAGGCATGAAGTGGTCCAACGGTG
>JAJUHH010000412.1 GCA_029267975.1 Clostridiales bacterium | reverse complement strand
GGGCAAATGATCTGGCCATGGCGATGGAAGCAAGATGCTACCGTGGCGGGGAGGGTCGTACCAAGATGAAGCCCCTTCGCTACCACAGCAGGGATTATGCAGCTTATGTGATCTTACTGCTGTATGTGGGAGTAATCATTACCATCAGGATTTTGGAAGGCAGTATTCTGAAGATATGAGCTGCCTGAGGTTGGCATGGAGTAACTGTCTGTGATTACAGTAGGAAACGGTACGGGATTACCACAGGATAAACTGTCCAAGACCATAGTAAGATATAATGTTTGTGATTAGCAGAGGATATCATTTGGGTATAGAAGTAAACATATTAAGTTAGAGTGAGAGAAGCATGAGAAGAATAAAATTGGTGGTTGCCTATGATGGAACCAACTACTGCGGATGGCAGCTGCAGCCCGGCAAGCCAACCATTGAATCAGCACTGAATAAAGCCTTATCGGAGCTTCTGAAGGAGGAGATCGTGGTTATTGGGGCCAGCCGAACCGATTCCGGCGTACACGCCCTGGGCAATGTAGCGGTATTTGATACAGAGAGAACCATACCGGCAGAGAAGATATGCTATGCAGTCAATCAATATTTGCCGGAGGATATCCGGGTTCAGGCTTCCCAGGAGGTTGCCCTTGACTTTCATCCAAGAAGAGTGGTAAGCCACAAAACCTATGAATATCATATCTTAAACAAAAGGATTGCCCTTCCCAATGAACGTCTGTATTCCACCCATATTTATTATGAGTTGGATGCAGAACTGATGCAGCAAGGAGCCCAGTATCTAATCGGAGAACACGACTTTAAAAGCTTTTGCTCCGTGAAGACCCAGGCTCGGGAGACGATCCGAACAATCTATGATATTCAGGTTGTCAGGGAAGGGGAGAGGATCACCATATCGGTAACCGGGAGCGGATTTCTCTATAATATGGTTCGGATCATTGCAGGGACTCTTATAGAGGTAGGCCGGGGAGCCTATCCGCCGGAGCGGGTGAAGACCATCCTTGAAGGCTGCGACAGGAGCTTGGCAGGGCCCACAGCACCAGCAGAAGGTCTGATGCTAATGGGAATTGCGTATGAAGTTAATTGATTAATATGAATAGAAGGACGTGTTTCAAACTAACTTTCTGGTTAGGATTGAAACACGTTTTTTTTGTACCTGTGTGTACAGCGCAGTTGGACTATACTTGCATTACTAACACTTTACATAAAATTATAATATGTCAACTAATTAACATATGGCAGTATTATACAAAATTGTAACCATTTGGACATGAATTGTTGACTTATAGGAAATATAGACTATAATAGGTAATAAGAACCATATTATGTTGAGTAGTGTAAATAAAATATAATTGATAAATCATGTAAATTCTGTTATTATCTCAATTAATGGAAAAAATAACCAATAATGTTAAGGTAATGAACTTATAGTTTGTCAGGCAGTACCTTTTCGCATCGAAGGTGATTTGACTTTATTGTTCTGTGGGGGTAAGTATGAGAGTAGTTTGGAATGTTATTTCACAATTGCTGATAAGTAAGCAGGATACTATGAAACTCATTAATGTTCGGGTCCTTATTGTGGTGGTTGCGCTACTTTTGGTTGCACTGGGATTAAGCATCCTGATCTCGAAGAAGAATCGATTGTATGTGAAGCAAAAGGAGCAGCAGCTAAGAGCGGACAGTAAGAGTGAGGTGGCATAATGAAGCGGGAGAACATAAGATTAACGAGCCGGATCACGCTCCTGATTGATCTTGTTTGTATGATTATCGCATATATGCTGTCAGCCTATATTCGTAGAATATTACATACTGATTTCATGAGTGGAAATTATGGTACCGCATTGATCTTATTACTGTTAGCTTATATCTTACTGAATATTGATAGCAATAGGGATGTGTTCAAACGAGGGTATTTTGAAGAGCTGCTTAGCATTATTAGGGACCAATCAAAGCTTTGGCTGATCATGCTGGCCTATATGTTCTTCATGAAGCAGGGAAGTGATTTCTCCAGAATATTCTTTGGGATATTCTTTGGACTTAGTATCCTGATCATCTATGTAGCAAGAAGTTATATGAAGATCATACTTCTACTAGTTTATAAACGAAGCGATTCCAGTAATAAGGTTTTACTTCTGACGGTATCAAAAAATGCCGCTGAAATTATTCGCAATATTCGCAAGGAAAACCTCTGGCAGATTTATGTCTCGTCAATCGTTATCTGGGATAAAGATATGATGGGTGATACGATCGAAGGGCTTCCGGTCGTCGCCAGCAAGGATAATCTTCTTGAGATTGCCAAGATGAATGTTGTAGATGAGGTATTCATATATATTCCCCGTACTTATAAAATTGATCTTGAAGAGCTCATCCTGGAGTTTGAAAAGATGGGTATCATAGTACACATGTATCTTGGCTTAGTTGGTAATATGAACCTTAGAGAGAAGGTCATAGAAGAATTCGCCGGGCATCAGGTCATTACTTTCTCAAGTAAATTATTTGATGATAAGCATGTAGTACTTAAGAGATTATTGGATGTAGTTGGTGGCTTTGTCGGGTGTATCATGACAATCATACTTACAATTTTTGTAGCCCCTGCGATTGTTCTTGAGTCTCCAGGGCCTATTTTTTTCTCTCAAACCAGAGTAGGGAAAAACGGAAGGAAGTTTAAGATATATAAGTTCCGCTCTATGTACCGGGATGCAGAGCAGAGAAAGAAGGAGCTCATGGATCGTAATGAGATGAAGGGACATATGTTCAAGGTAACAGATGATCCCAGGATTACCAAGGTAGGGAAGTTCCTTCGTAAGACCAGTATTGATGAGTTCCCGCAATTCTTTAATGTGCTTAAGGGCGATATGAGTCTTGTAGGAACGAGACCACCCACTGAGGATGAATTCAGGCAGTATGAAGGAAGACATAAGAGAAGACTGATGCTGAAGCCTGGGCTGACCGGATTGTGGCAGGTGAGTGGAAGAAGTGATATTCAGGACTTTGAAGAAGTGGTGAAGCTGGATCTGGAGTATATCGATAAATGGTCCTTCAAGCTGGATGTAAAACTGATACTGAAGACTGTGGTGGCTGTGTTAAAGG
>JAJUHH010000411.1 GCA_029267975.1 Clostridiales bacterium | reverse complement strand
CTCAAAGAGAACATTGCAGAATTGACTTCTTAATCTTCTCCTTGAGTTGTTACGGTAATATTATGTGTAAAATGAAAAAGATTATTCTGTTATTCTAAACTTTTTTGATGAAAAATCAGGAAAAAAATTATCTGTCATTTAAAGCTACATAATCCCTGTGCTTTGCTACACTCTTATAAGCAGGACGTATAATCTTACCTGCGTTATTTAATTCCTCCAGTCGGTGTGCACTCCAGCCTGAAATTCGTGCAACTGCGAAGATTGGTGTATATAATTCCTTGGGCAGATCCAGCATATGATACACGAAGCCGCTGTAGAAGTCCACATTGGCGCTGACACCCTTATACATCTTACGTACTCTTGCGATGATCTCAGGAGCCAGACGTTCAACCTTTTCATATAATCCAAATTCCTTCATGAGGCCCTTCTCCTCAGACAGGCTTTTTACATATTGTTTTAAAACATTTGCTCTTGGATCGGAGATAGAATAAACCGCATGACCCATACCATAGATCAGACCGGATTTATCGAATGCTCGTTTTTCAAGTAAGGCCAGCAAATATTCGCTTACCTCATCTTCATCCTCCCAATCCTTGATTTTTTCTTTCATGTCATCAAACATCTGCATGACCTTTATGTTCGCACCACCATGTCTGGGTCCCTTCAGAGAACCTAAGGATGCTGCTACAGAAGAATAAGTATCGGTACCGGAGGAGGTTACCACATGGGTAGTGAAGGTAGAGTTGTTACCACCGCCATGCTCCGCATGTAATACAAGTGCCAAATCCAGTATTTTTGCCTCCAGCTCCGTATAGCTCATATTGGGTCTGAGCATATATAATATATTTTCCGCAGTAGAAAGTCCTTCCTTCGGCGGATGAATCACAAGACTTTTTCCAAAATGATAGTGGCTGTAAGCCTGGTATCCATAAACAGAGAGCAGCGGAAATACGGCAATCAGCTGCAGACTCTGACGTAATACGTTCTCAAGGGAGATATCATCTGCCTTTTCATCATAAGAATATAAGGTCAGCACACTTCTTGCCAAGGTATTCATCATATCCTTACTGGGTGCTTTCATAATGATATCACGCACAAAGCTGGGCGGTAATTCCCGATATCCTTCCAAAAGCTTGGTAAAGCTCTGTAACTGTTCTTTATTCGGCAGATTTCCAAACAACAGCAAATATGTTACTTCTTCAAATCCAAAACGTTTTTCATTTATGAAGCCTTTAATAATTTCCTCCACATCGATCCCACGGTAAAACAGCTTACCTTCACAGGGTATCAAATCATTATCAACGATCGTATAGGATAGTATCTCACAGATTTCAGTCAAACCTGTTAATACACCTTTACCGCTGATATCTCTCAATCCGCGCTTCACATCATATTTTGCGTATAATTCGGGGTCGATCACCGTGTTTCTCTTACACAGATCAGCAAGTTCCATCAGTTGCGGGGTAATCTCAGAATACTTGTTCATAGGTAAATCTCCTTTCTTATACGTGTTCTTATTCGGATTTTGAACATAACGTAATGGTAACATTGTACCATAGAACAAGCGTCTTGAAAACCCAAAACCAGTTTTTGTATGGAAAGAAATAGAAACTGCTTTTACATACTTATGTAGGCTGTTGCACGTTCTATGGTCATTTTTGATCCAAGTTGGATGACATAGGTTATGTTATATTGGTTGTCACCGACCTTCTCCAGCTCTACCTCTATGAGATTGGGGTCAAGAGGAATGTCCTGACAATGGACCGTAATACCTTCCAGGAGCAGCTCTTTATTAAGCTCCTCTTCATTCTTGACATAGACGTCTGAGACTCCTTCAATTACAGGAGCAACTTCGCTGTCCTTCACGGTCACTGTAACTACTTTCATCTTTAACTGACCCATTCCGTCAACGACAGAATAAGCCACCTTATACTTTCCAGGAATGAGTGTATTAACTTCACCATCCACTTCAATCTTTGAGGTTAGGTCCTCACCTCTGACTGAATAGGCCTTTATTCCTTTTTTCAGATTTGGTTTCGATCCCCAGGCAACCGAAAAATTCTTTAGGCCTTCAAAGGTTGGCAGTCCCTGCAGCAGGTAAGGGTTTCTCTCATCCGGATCGGTCGGATCCCAGCCGACGCCTTTTTCCAGTTTCATTGCCGTAGGCTTGCCCAAAGGTCCCGGAGATTTCTTATCATCATAGATAATGACGGTGGTTCCGAGGGCACAATTATCATAAATCCACTTAGCATCCGCTACCGTAAGTCGTACACATCCATGGGAAGCCGCTGTTCCCAGCTTATTATATTCTTTGGTGGCTAAGGATGCCGGATTATTATTTTCATAATAATAAACGGAATGAAATAAGATACCGCCCACAATTCGTGTGGCGTACTGACCATAAACATTTCCCATTAACAGCTTCCAGCGGTATTTTGCAGAGGTCTTGAACGTTCCCTGGATGGTCTTAAAATCGGTACCCACGGAGCATACCATTGCTTTGACCGGAACTGTGTACTCGCCCTTTTCATCCATCTCGTAGACGGTGATTGTATTATGATATCTGTTGACCTTAATTAAATAAGGAAGCTTCTTCTGTTCTGCTGCCGATACCATCTGTACATTCATATGTAATAAAAAGATCGATATCATAAGTAACACTGCTGTAACCTTACAAACTGCTTTCTTTCCATGTGCAATCCCGGCAGGAAGGATGCACCTGTGCCAGTTAGTAAATTTGTGATGTTTAATATGCATGCTTACACTCCTAACTCTTAAGTCTGATTATCCTATGTATGGTACTTTTTTCATAACCCATGCTATCCAGCCTGCCGAAGCTGCATAAAAGTGGCAGGATATCATGGGTTGCAGTGATCAAAAAGTTACGGCTAGTATTCTATCTTCACGATGTAAGTAGCATCCTCGTCCGCATCAGGATCTTCAAACACCACTTCACCCAAACTCTTCAGTAGTTCATGATTGACTGTAATGTACTTTTCCCTCTCCAGCTTTCCTATAAAGACATAGGACACCTCGTATTTCTTAAGCAGGCGGCTTATCTCTTCCCGGTCAGTTGAAGTATAGATCGTCTGTATGTCG
>JAJUHH010000410.1 GCA_029267975.1 Clostridiales bacterium | reverse complement strand
ATCATCCCCCTTCTTTCCCAGAACCGGCTGAATGGTACTGCCCATTCTTGCGCCCTTAATCTCCTGATCAATGGAAATAAGCTCTCCCATGGTTGCATGCTCCTGTCTAATATCCAGGCATACATCATCGGCCACAGTAATGCTTATCTTCGCCTGATGGGAGCCGTTATCGAGGCCCCGTATCTCTGCCATCATATAGGAAACAGGACGGGATAGAACCTTCAGATCGTTAAGTAGTAAAGGTGATGTAAAGGTTAGGGTTAATTCAACCTGTCCTGCTTTGAAGGTATAAATTGTTGACAAGGCATTAATCTCACAGCCTGTCTGCTCCATTTTTGCAGTATTTTCCTTGCTGCCCATGAAAAGATATTCATCCTGGTCAATTTGCAGGATGCCGGTAATGGCATGGGGTTTTCCGGTCCAGTGAGCGGTTTCTCCCTCATTCAGTCTGTCGTTTATTGACCAGATGCTGAAATAAGGATCAATGGTAATCAGAGGTGTTGCTGGTGCTCTAAGTTTCATTGTATTCCTTCTCCTTTTATTTATAGATCTTTACTTTCTTCTATCTACAGATTAGCCTGCCTGTTTCTTGACTAATCTGTTGTTCAAGTATATTATATTTCTATAAAACCAAAGAATAAATCGATTTTATATGCAATTAAGTGAGGAATATTATCATGAGAGAAGATTTTATCTATTGTCCTCCCGAAAACTGTTCAGAGATTCTCTGGATTGATCTGGCCGGTACCTCCTTCTGTGATGGAAGCTATGTAATCAGCAGGCAGAAGTCAGATACTTATATACTGGAATATGTTCTGCAGGGCAGCGGAACCATTTTATACGACGGACATACCTACACCGCCTCCGCCGGGGAGTTTTATCTTCTTCACAAAGGAAGCCGGCATCAATATTTTTCCTCCAAGGAGGATCCCTGGATAAAAATATGGATGAATCTCAAAGGCACACTGATAGAGCATCTTCTCCATGTTTATCCGCTGGAGCAGGTAGTATATCCCGTAGATAAGGAGATGCTGGACTATTTTCAGTCCTTTCACCGAGAACTGATCTCAGGAAAATCCCCCCAGGAAATCCAGCAAAATTGTGCTCTTTTACTCCACAGAATCATCTCAGGCATTTATTTTTCATCACTTTCCTTGCATAAGCAGGAAGTGGACGATGCCTTAAAAATCAAACGATATCTGGAACAGCATATCCTGGATACCGTTACTTTGGAAGATCTGAGTAATCATATCTTCAAGTCCAAGGCACAGGTCATACGGCAGTTTAAAAAAGCGTATGGCATGACACCATACGCTTACCTTCTGGATATGAAACAGCAATATGCCAAAAAGCTCTTAACCCAGACAAATCTACCAATAAAGGAAATTGCATCCCGACTCAATTTCGCAGATGAACACTACTTCTCTACTTATTTTAAGAGAGTGGAGAAACTTTCTCCTTCACAATATCGTTCGTTTCACAGAGAATTCAGATAAATAGGCCTCAGCCCAGTCATCCCTGCGCAATCCAACGGTATTATCTGCCCTGACCTCTCATTCCGGGCTGACCAAATCCCCCTGCTCCTTGTCCGAAGCCCTGTCCACCTACACTGGTTGATATGGAGGATAAGGTTACTTCATAGCTTTGGTCACCGCAGGTTAATTGATAAGTTTCCCCCTGCTTCAGCTCCGGTGAACTTATAACAACTGATTGATAAGGCTTGGCAGGCACATAGGATACAATCTGTTTGCCCTCGGAATCCGTCAGGGTAACCACCTGATTTGCTTCCATGGCAGTTGTCAGATTATACAATAAAGAACACTGGCTTGAGGTGTTGGCAAAACCCATAGCCATTCCTGCGCTGCCTGCCACCATGACAGTTCCACCTGTAATTTCAGCTGTGCCGTTATAGTCCAGGCTGCCGTTTCCGCTCATAGTGGGTCCATAAATATAGAGGGTTCCCCCAGTAATCTTAAGAGAACCGTTAGAGTCAATGCCGTCCCCTTCTGCATAAATGGTGATGGTACCTCCTGATATCTCTATATAGCAATCCGGATTATCGGCCATATCCGCCATGTCAAAGCCGCCTCTGTCCATACCACCCCTCTGCATTCCTCCTGCGGGCATTGTGCCTCCGGCTGCAGAGCCTACTGAACCAGTGGTATCGCTGCCAGAAGATATCTGGTCTGCATCAGGAGTAAAGGCCGCATTAGGGTTAGCCTGCAAATCCTGCGGTGTTTGACCATCCGGTAATTCCGGTGGTGTCTGTCCATCCGGTAACTCTGGCGGTGTTTGTCCATCTGCCAGGGCTGGCAGTGTCTGTCCGTCCGGCAACTCTGGCGGTGTTTGGGTAGATCCATCCTCTGTTGCCGCCCCTGTCTGCGGCATTACCGGTAAGGTCTCAGTGCTGCTGCTTGTACTTGTACTTGCACTTGCTGCATTTATTCCGTCATCCTGAGCATTGATTGTAATTTCTCCGCCATCAATGATGATTACAGTACCCTCAATGCCTTCCTGGCAGTTGGTCACATTAATAATACCACCGTTAATGTATACATAGCCCTTGGTACTGTCTTCATCGTTTTTTGACTGAATCCCATTTCCATCTGTGGAGCTTAAGGTAAAGATTCCATCTTTAATCTTAACAGCATCTTTTCCGTTAAGAGCATCCTTAACCGCTGTGATCTGATAGGTACCTCCGGTAATGACCAGGTCATCCTTGGATACAATACCATGCTTATAATTTGCTGCTATTGTCAGGGTTCCGGAACCATTCAGGGTAAGGTCTGCTTTACTGAAGATGACACCGTCCACGTTATTGTCATCGATTTGCTCATATTCATTCTGATCCGCCAGTGAATTCTTCGTTCCCTCCTGCAAGGTTATGAATACCTTGTCAGCCTTCTTTATATACACTGAAGCCTGGTCAGAATTGCTGATATCCACACCGGCGAAGACCAGCTGAATCTTATCTGTATCTGCTGCATCAACCAGAAGCTGCCCCTCCGTCAGTGATCCGCTGATAACATAGCTTCCTTCTGCACTTATAGTTACTGTCGTACCTTCTACCGAAGCCCCGGATCCAGTTACAGAGGCAGTGTT
>JAJUHH010000409.1 GCA_029267975.1 Clostridiales bacterium | reverse complement strand
CATTTCACGGTTTCCCATAATCTTAGTAAATAAAAACAATGCAATTAAGGTTCCCAAAGCAGAGAGTCCAATTTTTAAGAAATCCATGTAATAACCTCCTGATATTGCGTATTCTATATGATCTGAAATAATGGTTTAATTAAGGCAAATCGCTATAACATAGCATGTCCAAAACAAGCAAAAATATAAATTGATCAAAAATTTGCAGGTGGATTATTGTAAGGATCGGGAAAGAGGGATAAAATATGGGAGATTACATATTTGCATTATAATGAGGGAGCCGGAGGGATCCTATGAAACGAAAAGCCTTGTATAAAGAATTTTATATGGAAATCAAGACCAGTCTGAACCGCTTTTTCTCCATCTTCTTTATTGTAGCCCTTGGTGTTGCTTTCTTTGCCGGACTTCGTGCCACAGAGCCGGATATGCGTCTGACAGGAGACTATTATTATGACAGCAGTAGCCTCATGGATATCCGGGTACTTAGTACCCTTGGACTGACAAAGGAGGATGCAGCTGCCATTGCCCAGGTTGACGGTGTGGCGCAGGTGGAGCCGGCATATTCTACCCATGCTCTTTGTGAGATCAATGGTAATGAGATGGTTGTGGAGGTGATGTCAGCAACGGATCAGCTGAACAAGCTTGTGCTATCACAGGGCCGGATGCCTGAAGAAGCAGGGGAAGTCCTGGCAGATGATTTCTTTATTATAAATACCGGATATAAAATCGGAGATAAGCTACGGCTGTATTCCGGAACAGAGCAAGCACTTACCGACACCTTGACTCAGGAGGAATTCACGATTGTGGGGATCGGATCCTCCTCTTATTACATGTCCTATCAGCGGGGAACGGCCAGCATCGGGAACGGTGACGTCAGCAGCTTTCTTGTTGTATTGCCGGAGGTCTTTCGACAGGAGGTTTATACAACGGTTTATGTGGCTGTAGAGGGTGCACAGGATATGACTGTATATACAGAGGAATATAATAAGAGGGTTGAGAAGGTTTTAGAGAATATTAAGACCATAGCAGATGACAGATGTATAGCGCGTTACCATGAGATCTATCTCCCTGCCAAGGAGGAAATTGAGGATACCAGGGCAGAGCTTGCAGCAGCCAAGGAAGAGGCAGAAAATGAGCTGAAGACACAGATGGGAAAGCTGCAGGCTGCTGGTTTAAGTGAGGATCAGCTGCAGGCAGCTGTGGCACAGTTGGAGGAAGGGCGCGCCAAAGCCCAGGCAGAATTTGAGCAAGCGGAAAGGAAGCTATCAGACTCAGAAGCAGAGCTTGCGCAGCTTGAAATGCCGGAATGGTATGTACTTTCCCGGGACAGCATTGAAGCCTATGTTGAATTTGGACAGAACGCTGACCGAATCGGAGCAATCAGCGATGTATTCCCGGTAATCTTCTTTCTGGTTGCAGCCTTGATCAGCTTAACTACCATGACAAGAATGGTAGAAGAGGAGCGGACCCTTATCGGTATCCTGAAAGCCCTTGGTTATTCTAAGGGAGCCATCGCCATGAAGTATCTGCTGTATGCTTTTTTTGCTACGGTTGGTGGCAGTATCTTCGGCGCAGCCCTTGGTCTTAAGCTGCTGCCTACGGTGATCATTAATGCCTACAGGATGCTGTATCGAAGCCTTCCCAGTCCCATTACTCCCTTTGATCTATACTATGCGGGACTGGCAGCAATACTGGCCCTGATCTGCGTGGAAGCTGCAACCTTATTTGCCTGTTACAGGGAACTGCAATCCAAACCGGCACAGCTGATGAGACCGGAAGCCCCCAAAGCCGGTAAAAGGGTATGGCTGGAACGGCTGCCCTTCCTCTGGAAGCACCTGAGCTTTCTCTGGAAGGCAACTGTTCGCAATCTGATGCGTTATAAAAAACGCTTCTATATGACTGTCTTTGGAATTGGAGGCTGTATGGCCCTGCTGCTGGTGGGGTATGGTTTAAAGGATTCCATTTTTGTGATCTTCACCCGTCAGTTCCATGAGATTCAGACCTATGATGCCATCGTATCTATTGATAGTAAGGCTGCAGCAGAGCAGATAGAAGCGTTAGAGGCAGAGCTTAAGAGTATTGAGACAATAACAGAGACCGCTGAAATCAAAGAAATCAATGTGGAGATTACGGCGGGTAACCGGACCAAGTCCCTGACCATGCTTGTACCAAGAGACAGGGAGACCTTTGCGCATTATGTCACCTTACGGGAAAGGGCAGGGCATAAAAAACTGACCTTAAGTGACAGTGGAGTTCTGCTGACGGAGCAATTTGCCAGGTCCTTAGGGATTAAGGAAGGGGATAGCATACGATTAAAAGAAGGGGAAAGACAGGTTACAGTTTCTGTGGCCGGAATAACAGAGAATTATTTATCCCATTATGTATATATGACCGCAGAGCTTTACAAGGAACTCTTTGACAGGGAAGCAGAATATAATGAGCGCTTCCTGCTGATGGCAGGAGCCGATCGGCAGAAAGCGCTTGATGCCGGTAATATTATTCTGGAGCAGCCGGCTGTTACGGGGGTATTCTATATCAGCTATTATGAGGATATGATGTCTAATGTTTTAAGAAGCTTGAATATCGTCGTATGGGTATTGATCATCTCAGCCGGAGCATTGGCTTTTGTTGTGCTGTATAATCTGAACAATATTAATATCACTGAGCGCAGAAGAGAGCTGGCAACCCTCAGGGTGCTAGGCTTTTACGATATGGAGCTGGCTGCGTATGTTTACCGTGAAAATATCATCCTGACCATTATCGGCGCCGCCTTTGGTGTGGTCCTCGGTATACCCCTGCATCGGTATGTCATGAATACCATTGAGATCGATATGCTCATGTTTGGCCGCAATATCGATCCAAGCAGTTTTCTCTATGGCTTCCTGCTTACTCTGTTTTTCTCGGCACTGGTGAACTATGTCATGTTCTTCAAATTAAAGAACATTAATATGGTGGAATCACTGAAAAGTATTGAATAGAACATCACGACTTTCCGGATGTTCCTCAAAGTATTTGGCTGCAAAGCTGCAGGTGGGCTTAACCTTTATATTGTTGGCACGAAAATATTCCACTGCTGCGTCCATCAAGGTACTGCCAACACCCT
>JAJUHH010000408.1 GCA_029267975.1 Clostridiales bacterium | reverse complement strand
ATTCGGTCATGCCGCGCCAGTTTCGAAAAGCATCCGACACCAGGGCATAGGCAGGTATGGTTATAATGGACTTGTCAAAATTCTGAACCTTTACTGTATTTAAAGTAATATCGATCACATCGCCATCCGCACCGTATTTACTCATTTCAATCCAGTCACCGATCCGGAGCATATCATTGGAGGTTAATTGAATACCTGCAATAAAACCAAGGATCGAATCCTTGAACACAAAGGAAAACAAAGCAGCCAGGGCACCGATACCACTGAGTAAAACCAAAGGATTCTGATCCATCAGAACGCCTATGATGACAACGATCATGATAATAAAAAATACGATTTTACATATTTGCAAAAATCCTTTGATGGGTCTGACCTTGGATATCGGAAATGTACGGTAAACATCGTCAATCGCATTCAATAAGGCACTAAAGGCAAATATCGAAATGACAGCAATATAGATTGCGCAGGCACGATGAATATAATCAACAGTATGTTTTCCAAAGGCCGGTGCAAAAAGATATACGATAATACCTGGCAAAAGATTGGCAATCCTTGAAAACACCTTGCGTTCCATCATCACCCGATACCAAAGATGTCGGTCTCGTTGAGCAATCTTGTTCAGGATACGCAGGATTATATTTTTTGTCAAAATGTTTATGATAAGGCATATAATTACAATCAAGCCGATTAATATAGCCATGGATAGATAACCGGCCCTGGTCCTGTTTAGCCCATATTCCATCAATGTCTCTTTGATGTCACTTAATAAACTGTTTATTTTAATTTCATCCATTGGTAATGTTCCTTTCCGCCGCAGACAGCAACTTATCTTCTATTATTCTACTATTTTGGACTCTTACTGTCAAATTATTGGTAAATTTTTTCAATTATTATTTACATCAATAACTAAGCACAAGCGGCTCCGCGCAGGAGCCTTTGCCTGGATCTTAATATTTAGTCTAGGCATTGTGCATAGTATCATCCTTTACCAGTATTAACATTTATTAGAATTTTAATGTGTCTCTAATGTCAAAAGCCTTGACACATGGTATACTATCAACGGTCCCGTGGATCCTACACGGGAACTCATATTATCATTGAACCTACATAAACGACTTTTTTTGCGGATGCATGGTTTTTTGATGATAAGCGTATCATAAGGAAAGCAAGATGAATGAAAGGAAGGGTGTGTAAATGTGGTTTTCAAAATCACAAAGTGATGTGCTGAAGGAATTGGGGGTGAAGCCTGAATTTGGCTTATCAGAAGTCGAGGCAAAGGCAAGGCTCGATAAATATGGCATGAACAAGTTAAAGGGAAAAGCCAAGAAGAGCATCATATCTTTATTCCTGTCCCAGTTAAAGGATATGCTGATCTATGTCCTCCTGGCTTCTGCTGTAATCACTTTTGTCATTGGTGAGTATGCCGATTCCATTATTATCTTACTGGTCGTAATACTTAACGCTGTCATCGGTGTTATTCAGGAATACAAGGCAGAAAAGGCTGTGGAAGCACTTCAGAAAATGACGACTCCCAGGGCCGTTGTCCGTCGTGATGGTGTAATAAAAGAAATTAATTCGGAGGAGGTAGTACCGGGTGATATCGTCATTCTGGATGCCGGAAGATATGTACCTGCCGATTTGCGTTTAATTGAAAGCGCAAACCTACAGATTGAAGAGTCTGCTCTGACCGGTGAGTCAGTTCCTGCAACAAAGAATGCAGATGCGATCTTTGAGGATCCCAAGACCCCTGTAGGTGATAAAGAAAATATGGCTTTCCTCTCTACACTGGTTACCTATGGTCGTGGAGAAGGTGTCGTTGTTGCAACTGCCATGGAAACTGAGATTGGTAAGATAGCTAAGATACTTGAGGATGATAATGAAGAAATGACTCCTCTGCAAAAAAGACTGGATGAGCTTGGCCGTATTCTTGGTTTCCTGGCCATTGGTATCTGTGCTCTTATCTTTCTCATAGCATTAATACAAAAGCGTGATCTATTCGAGATGTTCTTAACAGCGATCAGTCTTGCTGTTGCTGCTATTCCTGAGGGTCTGGCTGCTATCGTTGCCATCGTTCTGGCCCTTGGTGTAACCAAGATGTCAAAGATCAACGCTATCGTTAAGAAGCTTCCTGCTGTTGAGACCTTGGGTTCTGTCAATATTATCTGTTCAGATAAAACAGGTACCTTAACACAGAATAAGATGACGGTTGTAAAGCAATATACCTCCGGTAAACTGACGGATATCCCTACCAGCGATACAAGCCTGATTGTAGATGCCAATGAGCAGCAACTGGTGAAATCCCTGGTTCTATGCTCCGATGCTACTTATGAAGATGGTCAGGGAACCGGTGATCCCACAGAGGTTGCGTTGATTGTTCTGGGCAATAAATTCGGCCTTAGGAAAAATGATCTGAACAACAGACATAAGCGTGTTTCTGAGTATCCCTTTGATTCTGACAGAAAGCTCATGTCTACCTTAAATACCGAGGAGCAAGGCTACCGCGTGCATACCAAGGGTGCGATCGATAATATTTTAAATATTTCAACCAAGGTGTTAGTGAATGGTAAGGTTGTTCCCCTGACCAATGAGATCAAGCAAGAATTCCTTCGTATTACAGAGGAAATGTCCGATGCAGCACTTCGTGTTTTAGGTGTCGCTTATAAGGATAGCCCCGTGCTTCTTGCACCAGAGGATATGGAAAAGGATCTGACTCTGATTGGTCTGGTTGGTATGATCGATCCTCCCAGACTTGAGGTGAAGGATTCCATCACAGAGGCCAAGAATGCCGGCATACGTCCGATTATGATTACAGGTGATCATAAAAATACCGCTGTTGCCATTGCAAAAGAGCTTGGTATTGCTGACTCCTTAGAGCAAAGTATTACCGGTGCAGAAATTGATAACTTGAGCGAGGAAGCATTTGCTTCTAAAATTAATGATCTGAGAGTATTTGCAAGAGTATCCCCTGAGCATAAGGTGAAGATCGTCAGAGCCTTTAAGGCACAAGGAAATATCGTATCCATGACCGGTGACGGTGTCAATGATGCTCCTTCTTTGAAATTTGCAGATATCGGTGTTGCGATGGGTATTACCGGTACTGACGTAGCAAAGGGT
>JAJUHH010000407.1 GCA_029267975.1 Clostridiales bacterium | reverse complement strand
TGGGAAATCCTCATTCAGCAGAAGATTATAAGCATAGTCCTTGAGCCCGTTCTCCGACAGTTCAGGGCACAGATAGGGTGTTCCTACAAAGCCGGTGGTTAAATGGATATTATGTTCCTCCAGTTTTCTCTTTAAATCCCTGTGAGGAGGCAGCTGGCTTTAAGAAATTTGTGATAAAGCCGATACCGGATCAGAGTTTTGCTTGGGTAAGAATGGAGTATGAATCGCCCTATGGAAGCATAAAGAGTGCATGGAAGTATGTGGAGGGAGGAATTGTTTATGAGATTAGCGTACCCTTCGATACCCAGGCGGAATTCATACTGGGAAGCAAAGGTAAGTCGGTCAGCATAAACGGAGCTGCATCAGAGGAGCTTATGGCAGAAGGAAGAATAATTCTGTATAAAGGAGATTATGAAATCATGGTACAGCTGGATTAAGAGAGGTACTTAAACAGGCTTAGAGAAGGCAGTACATTACTTAATTAAGAAGGAAAGGCTTGGTGAGAATATGCCCAGTATGCTTGATAAGAAGATACCCAGTTATCTAAGACCTTTGTTTTGGCAGCATGGAGAGAGCGAAGAGCTTCTGGCAGACGAAGTGGCAAAAATGCATGAAAATGGTATTCATGGCTTTATCGTGGAAGCACGACCTCATCCGGATTTTTTAAGCTACGGTTGGTGGCGTGATCTTACAATCCTGTTGAAGGAAGCCAAAAAGCGCGGCATGGAGATGTGGATCTTTGACGACGGTGCATATCCCAGTGGACATGGCGCTGGGAAAATAAAGGCTCTTTATCCGGAAGCGCTAAAGATCTACATGAAAGAAGTACATATCGATGCCATAGGTCCAATGAAGGGAGCCTCCATCAACATCGGTTATTGGATCCAGGAAGGTGAGTCACTTCTGAAGGTAATCATGGCTGCAAGAGCTGACAGGTTTGAGAGGCTTGATGAAAGGTCACTTTATGATGTAACTGATCAGGTTATGAACGGCAGTCTCTATATGGATATCCCCGAGGGGGAATGGAGAATATTCATCATCAAAAAGACCAGGAACGGCGGAGAGAACTGGACCAAGGACTATGTCAACCCAATCAGTGAATATGCAGTTCAAAAATATATAGATATTATATATGAAGAGCACTATAAGCATTTTAAAGAAGAATTTGGCCAAACAATCAAGGGCTTCTTTGTGGATGAGCCCCGCTTTGGAAATGTTGCCGGATATGAGGAGCCGCTTGGAAAAGCCGGCAATGTACTGCCTTACTGTGATGACCTCCTGGAAGAGCTGTCCAAGGAATTCGGCAGAGACTTCAGCTGCTATCTTCCCTTCCTGTGGAGCAGGGAGAATCCCATCTGCAGCGATGTCCATTATGCTTATATGAATGTGGTAAGTAGGCTCTTCAGTGAGAATTTTATCGGTCAGATCGGTAAATGGTGCAGAGACCACGGGGTAAAGGTGATCGGACATGTGGTTGAGGATAATGCGGCGCATGCAAGACTTGGCTATGGACCGGGCCATTTCTTCCGGAGTATGGAGGGCTTTGATGCAGCGGGACTTGATATTGTATATCAGATCTGGCCGGAACGAATGGAAGGAAGATTTAGCACGCCCTTTGGCTATCTATATTCGGAATTCTTCTATTGGGGCCTGTGTAAGATGGCATCCTCTGCAGCACATATCGATGCCGCAAAGAATGGGGTTACCATGTGTGAGATCTTCGGTGCCTACGGCTGGCAGGAAGGCCTAAAACTGATGAAATGGCTTACGGACCATGCATGTGTGAGAGGGATCAATCTTCTGGTTCCCCATGCCTTTTCACCCAAATTCCCGGATGAAGACTGTCCTCCTCATTTTTATGCCAGAGGGAATAACCCACAGTGGGAGTATTTTCATATCTGGTCAGAGTATGCGAATCGTGTCTGCCATCTGCTAACTGATGGATGCCATATAGCAACAGCTGCAGTGTTATATCATGCAGAAGCTGAGTGGGGCGGAGCTTACGAACCCTTTGAAAAGGCAGTGCATGCCCTAATGGCTGAGCAGATCGACTGCGATGTGATTCCTGCGGATACTCTGTGCAAGCCTGAAGCGATCAAAGTTCAGGAAGGGAAGCTGCTGATCTGTAAGGAGGCTTATCAGGTGCTGATTGTTCCTTATGCTGAGAACATCTCCCGCAAGCTTTTACAGACGATGATCAATCTGGCAGAAGCAGGTCTGCCGGTAGTCTTTATGAACGGAACACCAAAGCATATTTATTACGAGGAACAGGGTGAGCTGCTAGACAAATTAAAAACGCAGGACAATATTACAGTGCTTTCTTACGAAACTCTGCCACAGTGGATGCGGGAGCATGACTTTGTGGATGTTATCCCAGATCAGCCGGATAAATATCTGAGATGTTGCCATTATCAAAAGGATGGCAGAAATATATATTTCTTTACTAATGAAAGCAAGCATCATCCCATTCATGTAACAATGACAATAAGAGAGAAAACAAAACTGCTTTGTTATGATGCCATGGCAGATGAATGCTACATACTTCCTACAGAGCTTGTAGAATGTGGCAGCAGCTTTGAATTAAAACTGCATCCTTATGAGTCCTTATTCGTCATGGAAGAGGCCGGGGAGAGAATTGGTGATTATCATCCGCTTCCCTTAGTCCTTAAAGGAGATGAAAGGCTTCTTTCGGAAGGCTGGACCATACAAATAGCAGAGAATAAAAAAATGGACAAAGCAATTGGTTGGGATGGAAGACTGAAAAATCTGGCAGAACAGGTATGCCTACCCCATTATTCAGGGAAGATCACTTATACAAACACTTTTGATCTTACAGCAGAGGAGCTGTCGGGTAAGGCCTATCTTGATCTTGGTGAGGTATATGAGATCAGTGAGGTATGGCTGAACGATATCCCTCTCGGGGTAAGAATCTGCCCGCCTTATGCCTATAACCTGACCGGAATACTGAAGGAGCATAACACACTAAGGGTAGATGTAACGAATACCTATGTCAGGGAAAAAGGCAATAACGTCTTCGACGCTTCCCTGCCACAGGAGCCCTCCGGTCTGATTGGTCCGGTAAGGGTTGTAATGCAATCTTTATAAAAGAATTGA
>JAJUHH010000406.1 GCA_029267975.1 Clostridiales bacterium | reverse complement strand
GAAGCAATCATGAAGATCCTCAATCTTTATGAAAGAACAGCAATCAGCGGCTCCGAGGAAGACTTCAAGACATACTGGGCTGATGAGCAGTACAGACTTTCTCCTATCTACATCGGTGTTCCTACAGAAAACTTTGCACCCCAGCTGTTAGAAGCTTTGGCAGCAGGGTCACCTGGTGATCTAAAGGGTACCGCCCTCCAGTATTATAACTATGTAAAGGGCTTTGAAGATGGCACTCTTGCAAATGACGCCAACGCATATGGTACCTGGGGACAGATGTTCTCACAAGGTTCTATGAAAATTGACCTTGATTACCAGAAGAACGGTCAGATTGTTACCAATATCATGGCTTCTAAGGAGCCCGATATTTGGATCCAGAACGCTTCCGTTCTCAACGACCTTGTAAGGTCGGCTTATACAGCGATTATTACCGGTGAGAAGGATCTGGACTATTTTGATACCTTTGTCACTGAATGGCTCAATGCAGGTGGACAGCAGACCCTTGATGAGATGGAGAAGCTTTATCCTCAAAACTAAGCAGGCAGGCAATACATATAGAAAGCATATCCGGAGCGGGAGTTTTTCCCGCTTCGGATCAAAATTAGCATCTTTCGTACATTACAGCAAGATTAAGACTAGCAGATGGGTGGTGAATTCGTGGATAATGTTACTATTTTAAAAAATGATAGCAAATTAGAGAAAAGGAAGAAAAGTTCAGGTAAATTCAGGAGGCAGCTGCCGCTGATTATAATGCTGCTGCCGGCGGTGATTCTGGTATCGATCTACAGCTATGGTTCCATGATCGGCACTGTAATTGCTTTCCAAAAATTTAATATAGCAAAAGGCCTTTTCGGATCAAAGTGGGTTGGCTTCGAGAATTTTCGAAATCTGTTCACCATGCCAAATATATGGCCGATTATCAGAAATACGGTTTTAATTGCCTTGGGTAAAATGATCGGTGGGATCATAGTACCTGTCTTGTTTGCGCTCCTGCTGAATGAGGTTTCCAAGGTCAAACTAAAAAGAGTATATCAGACCCTGGTATACCTTCCTCATTTCCTTTCCTGGGTCATTCTAGCGAGTATTTTTACTGATATCCTGTCCCCCAGCAGCGGTATTGTTAATAAACTTCTTGGGGCTGTTGGAGTTGAACCAATTTTCTTTTTAGGAAGCAAAACCTGGTTTCCGATAACCATGATCATTACAGATATATGGAAGGGCTTTGGTTTCGGATCAATTATTTATCTTGCAGCCCTTACCGGAATAGACCAGAATCTATATGAGGCTGCTCAGATTGACGGCGCGGGTAGAATGAAGCAGACAATTCATGTTACACTCCCCGGAATTCTTAGTACGATCATCCTCATGTCAGTCCTCAGTATGGGTAACATTTTAAATGGTGGATTTGACCAGATCTACAATATGTACAGCGCCTCCGTTTATTCTACCGGAGATATCCTTGACACATTTGTTTTCCGCCTTGGTATTGAAAATGCTCAGTATGCGCTATCTACGGCAGCAAATCTCTTTAAGTCTGGTGTTTCGCTTTTGTTTGTCGTAAGCTCCTATAGCTTGGCGGGTAAGTTTGCAGGCTACAAGATTTTCTGATTGACCTTTTGTGATCAGAAAAGGAAAGGTGATTATTCATGACTAAAATGAAAACTTCATGGTCAAGGAAGCTATTCCTTGTCATAAATTATTTTATCATAACCTTTATGGCCTTAATTTGCGTACTTCCTTTTATTAATTTGTTGGCGATCTCATTTTCAGCGAAGGAAGCAGTTATTGCGAACAAAGTCACATTTTGGCCTGTCGGATTCAGCCTACGTTCCTATCAGTTTATTCTGAAGAATAATCAATTTATTAAATCACTTATCATTAGCGTGGAGCGAACGGTACCCGGAGTTATTCTCAATATGGTACTTGTGGTTCTGACGGCTTTTCCGCTATCCAAAAGCGTAAGCGAGTTCCGATTGAGAAATTATTTTTCCTGGTTCTTTGTTATCACCATTCTTTTTAATGGCGGACTCATCCCCACCTATCTGGTTGTGAAGTATACAGGCCTGCTTAATTCTATTCTGGCCCTTATACTACCAGGAGCGATTAATGTATTCAATATGCTGGTGGTAATGAACTATATGCGGAGCCTTCCCAAGGAACTGGAGGAGGCTGCCTACATAGATGGGGCAGGGCACATGCAGGTACTTTTAAAGGTTATTCTTCCGGTGTGTAAGCCCACCTTGGCAACCGTAACCCTCTTTTCCTTTGTTAACCATTGGAACAGTTGGTTTGATGGTATGATCTATATGAATACGGTGGATAAATATCCCCTTCAGAGTTATCTTCAAACGGTTATTATCAATACAGAGTCCTTCTTTCGCAATGCCTCCAATACAAGCGCGGATATCGCTAATTATGTAAGACTTGTAAATGCCAGAACAACGAGTGCCGCTCAGTTATTCCTGGCAATGATCCCGATCTTATGTGTATATCCTTTCCTGCAGAGATACTTCACTACTGGTCTGGTCATGGGTAGCGTAAAAGGATAAGAAGGACATAAAAAGTAAAGGAGCTTAATATGAAGACACCAATTAATAAAAATGGATTTATTCAGATAAATATTGTTGTGAAAGATATAGAGAAGGCTGCAAGAAAATGGGCCGACCTGCTTGGAATTCCCATGCCTGAGATTCGTAAGGGCCATCTGGAGGGAAGCAAGGATTATAAATATGAGTACAGAGGGGAAGCAGTCAGTGCCGATCTTCTGGTTTGCAATATTGATATGGGAGGTTTTGTGCTGGAGCTTCATCAGCCTGTAGGCGGACCCAGCAGCTTCCAGGAATTCCTGGACACCCATGGTAACGGTGTGCACCATATCGGTTTTGAAGTCGGTGATAAGCGTGATGAAATCATATCAGAGCTTATAGAAGAAGGCTATCAGATGCGTACGGTTTGATATTATACGGGCAGCAGTTGGACCATTGTAGATTCGGAAGAGGATCTTGGAGTAAACCTAAATATCAAACCCGTCAGGTAATATTCTCATGACCTGCGGTATCTACCGAAAACCGGAGGAATATTATGGAGCAAACGAATAAAATTGGAGTTGCCATT
>JAJUHH010000405.1 GCA_029267975.1 Clostridiales bacterium | reverse complement strand
AGCGGTAGTTGCTGTTTGGCCTTGTGGTCAGAATGATCTCTGTCCCCTGGGCTGCCAAGCTTATATAGGCAGCAGCACTTCCGTTACCATCATCCTGCACGGTGATCGAATAGCTCATGGGAGGAGCATCTTTATAGGTAGCCGTAACAGTTACGGCATTCCCAGGCATGGTAAAGATGGTATCGGATTTGCTTACATCAGCAAAGCTTCCGCCATTATCGCTGATCCAGCTGTCAAATACCTTACCGCTTGCAGGCTCATTCGCAGAAATGTTGATGGTGGATCCTGCACTATAAGTGCCGCTGCCTGTTCCGTTCACAACAGAAAGCAGGTATGTGGATACTGGTTTGCTGTCCTTTACCCATATGGTGCTGCTGTTCTTATTGTAGGTGCGGTAACCCTCCTTGCTAGTAGGAAGTGTCTGTGCATCGATTGACTTCACGATATCTTGAACCTTCACATACTTATCCGCCAAAATTGATCCGTCGATACTGATCTCACCATTTTCATTAGCTTCCGCACCGATGCAACCCGGAGCAATAACCGTAACATTTCCTCCGATTTCCACGCTGCCGTAGGAGGCATATGCACCCCTTTGTTCATTTGCTGCGCTACCGCTTGCTGTCACATTCCCAGTAACCTTAATCTTGCTAAAGCTACCGTTAACAGAGACACCATTGGGACCCTCTACGTTGCCATGGACTTCAATCAGGTTTGCTGTGCTGCTGGTAATGCCGGAAAAGCTTTGCACGCCATGGGCGCTTTGATTGCTTGAGGTGGCTTTCACGTTACCATAGACCCTTACTTCTGCATCATCGCCGGCAACAATGCCTGTAGCTCCTTCCACATCGCCGTAAACAGTCACATAAGCACGGGTGCTGCCCTGGCGGGTCCATATGCCACGCCCCTTACTCTTAATAAATCCAGGCTCTGCCAGGCTGCCCACAGTAACGCTGCCTCCATGTTCCATATAAATTCCAGAACCCTCGCCGTGTGTTATTGTTATATTGTCCACGCTTATGGTGTTTCCCTCATATTGCAGATTGATTCCGTGGCTGCTGCCGCTTCCTGTGGCTGTGATTGACCCATTTAAGCTTACGCTACTGTCATATAGAGCGTAAATGACATTATAGTTTCCTGTTACATTTCCCTTTTGGATAGCAATATCTGCTTTATCTGCACTGATTCCCTGGCCTCTGCTGCTGATAATCGTAACATTTACGCTGGGATCGGAGGAGAACTTCGATTGAACGGCATCCAGACCGTCGAATTTGGAGTTAATCCTCAGGTTTCCGCCGTTAATGATCTCAAGTTGGGCATTGGCGGCTAATTCCAGACCGTCAAAGAGAGAGTTATTGATGGAGAGATCATGCCCATTTAGGTCTAGGAGAATGCGCTTACCGCTGATTTTGACAGCTGCTTCAAAGTTGATATCCTTTGTATAGCTGTCATTTTGCAGCAGCTCAATGGTATCACCTGATATAGCAAAGTTGAGGGCGTCCTGTAGATTATCAAATCCCAGTGTTCCGATCTGATAGACAGGGGCTTGCTTTTTGACCCATACAATCCCTGACTCTATGGGCGGTGTACTATATTTGAGGTATTCCGGCTTGGAAGGGTCGTCTACTCCGGAGGATTTTGCTTTGTAGGTAGTTCCGATATTAATATAGATTGAGGCATAGATTACACCCTCCACAGTAATCTGGCCATATCCGAAGGTTTTTGCGCCGCAGCCTCCTTCTCCTATCACGGTAATGTCCCCCAATACGTTGATGGAAGCCCCCCTGCCGGAGGCATAGGCCCCAAAAGCTGACCCAGTACTAACCGTTACTCTAATACTTGTTACGGTCGCTGTTGAGCCATCTGATACATAGACACCTGCTGAGGTGTTCCCGCCAGTTTGAATCACATTCAACTGTCCTGTGCCAAGAAGCAGCACATGACCTCCATTGTCTACCTTAAGTCCGGTTCCTGAAGCGCTGCCTGTGGAGCTGAACACATTAAGTACATAGTTACCAACGTTAAAGGTAATGGTTTTGTTATCAATGATGATACTGTTATGATAGTCGATATCAGCCATGAGTTCGATGGTATTTCCATCCGCACAAGAATTCAGAGCGTCTTGCAGTTCTGTGGAAGTTGATACCTTCCAAACCCCTGGAAGGCTGTCGGAGAGTGCTTCAGCAAGGCTGTCCTCTGGCTCAGCAATATCAGCCGGCTCATCCTTTACGCTTATAGCAGGACCGCTGGCAGTGTTATTCTCAGTGGTATCCGTAAGTGATAAAGGCTGGCTGATAGGAGTAGGAGGCTCCGGTGTATCAGACTCCTTGCTCTCGCCGGCTTCGGCCATACCAGTCTCCAGGTTTTGGCCTTTAGCAGGATAGCTTGAATTCTGACAGAAGATTAAGGCACTCAGCACTAGTGTAAAAGCTAATAGCAGAGACAACATTTTACGAAACGGTCTCTTTTTCATTATCATCCCTCTTTTCATTCAAATCTTATATCCATCTTCTATAAAATCCACAGCGATATCAGTGCGATAGTAAACCGCCTGAACTCAATCCTCCTGGGCCTTGTCTGTCGTAGCCGTCATTGTCTCATCCGTGTAATTTGCTGATTTGCTGCCAGCTGCATTATTTTCATTTGTATCGCAGGCATCCCGGTAGTTGATAATGAGTTCAGCCCGTGAGTTTACGAACAGCTTTCTGTAAATCGCAGTTTGATAGGTGTTTACAGTGGAATATCCGATGTTAAGCAGTTTTGCCGTTTCCTTAAGACTGTAGCCCCCAAGCAAAACATAGAAGGCTTCTTTCTCTCTGGGGGTCAGGCGATCCAACAGCTTTGACTTTTCAGTAAGACTTAAATCCAGTCTTTTACCGTAAGGTGTTTGGGTACCTGGAAGAGTTTTTTCTTGAGTTGCTGATTTTTCTTCATCAGATTTCGTCTTTAAGAAATATCACCTGAACTTATCCATGAACCCCACAGCTATCACCTCCCTCCTTCGTCTGGGGATACTAAGAATATAAGCTGTAAAGCCTATGCTGTCATTTCAGTAATTTAAATGATAGACGCAAAAAGCCCCCCTCATTAGAACTAATGAGAGGGGTTTTTTTGGAGTATTGTGTTATTTCCTGTATTCTTGCAGCAGCTGTAGAAGT
>JAJUHH010000404.1 GCA_029267975.1 Clostridiales bacterium | reverse complement strand
GCGTTGCCGCAGGTCCTGTGGGAGGGTGTTGCGGCAGCGTTGCTGTTACGGACAGCTCCGCTTCCGGGAATGGAAGTACAGATACATCAAAAGAGGAGTACAGCGATCCCTATGGGAATGCAAGTGATTTTCAGATCGCCAGAATACCTGCCGATAAGATTGCCATCTCCGAAATTAAGGGAGACAGTCAGACGGTTACGATCGGATTTGACCAGGAGGGCTTTTCTCCGGCAGTACTGGTGGTGCAGAGCAAAGTTGAAACAGTTTGGAATATCAATGCGGCAGCAGAAAGTAAGGATATCGATATTTTGTTTCCCTATTATGGTGCCCTGCTCCAGGTGAGGGAAGGAAACAATCCTATAACCTTTACACCGGATCAGGATTTTGAGTTTTATACCGAAGATGGTGTATTCTGCGGATATGTTAAGGTAGTAGAGGATATTGAGCAAATCGATATCGATGCCATTAAGTCAGAAGTAGCAGCCTTTGATCCATCCAGCTCCCT
This sequence comes from Clostridiales bacterium, assembly GCA_029267975.1. Classification (GTDB taxonomy): domain Bacteria; phylum Bacillota; class Clostridia; order Lachnospirales; family Lachnospiraceae; genus Mobilitalea. The sequence continues at coordinate 2,673 of JAJUHH010000404.1, read as the reverse complement.
ATATAATACCATTGGTGGGGGAGAAGGAGACAACTGCTGCAGGTAAGGATATGCTTCATGGATATACTTCATATTGTAAGCTTAAGGTAATACTTAAGGTGATAAGAAAGGGAGGACATGTTATATTATGAATAAGAATACGAAACCTGTAAATAAAAACATGCGGCTCATCATCATCGCTGTAATTGCTGTGCTGGCGGTGGGTCTTGTCTATGGCAGCAATATAAAGGGAAAGGAAGGTGGAGCTTCCGGGACGGGCGACAATCAGATTCAGGCAGTCAAGGATGCTGATATCGTCATTCAGGTCAAGGATGTTACTGAAACACCATCCTTTTATCCTGCCACAATGAATGGAATTGACCTGGAAGTGATTGCTGTAAAGGCATCCGACGGGACTATTCGTACCGCTTTTAACACCTGTCAGGTGTGTTACAGTTCAGGAAAAGGCTATTATCAAGCGGAAGGTGATCAGCTTGTGTGCCAGAATTGCGGCAACCGCTTTGACATGGATGATGTGGAAGTGACAAGAGGCGGTTGTAATCCTGTGCCCATCACAGAGGAATATAAGACGGTGGAGGATGAGACCATCACAGTATCCAAGGATTTCCTGACACAGGCTACCGTAATATTTGAGAATTGGAAATGATTTCAACAGGTTAGGAGAATGACCAGGCAATCCTTGATCATAATCTTAATGAATTTTTGCGGATAAAAACCCGGGAAAGGTTGAGAATATATGTTGAACAAAGAAACAATTAAAGTCGGAGGCATGACATGTGCGGCTTGTACCCAAAGAGTGGAGAAGGCCATTGCAAAGCTGGAAGGAATAAGCTCGGTTTCTGTTAACCTGGCCACCGAAAATGCCACCTTTGAATATGACCCACAGATCATCAGGCTTTCTGCTGTGAAAGAATGTATTGAGAAAACCGGTTATAAGGTTCTTAATAAAAGCTCAGTGGATGAGGACAGACTGCGTAAGGAGAAGGAGATTAAAACGCTCTGGACCAAGTTTATCATAGCTGTTGTATTTGGATTACCCTTATTATATTTTGCCATGGCACCCATGGTATCCTGGTGGCCCTTCCCCATACCAAAGGCACTAAGCCCTATGATCTTCCCCTTAAGGTATGCGGTCCTGCAGATCTGTCTGGTTACCCCCATTGTCATAGCCGGTTATCGTTTCTATACTGTGGGATATAAGGCCTTACTGCAGAGAAGTCCCAATATGGATTCCTTAGTAGCCATCGGTACGACTGCTGCCATCATCTTCAGTGTATATAATACCTATCGTATTACACAGGGAGATTTCATGGCGGTAGATAGCTTATATTATGAAACGGCAGGTGTAATCATTGCCCTTATATTGCTGGGTAAATCCCTGGAAGCGGTATCTAAGGGCAAGACCTCAGAGGCTATTAAGAAGCTTATGGGGCTGGCACCTAAGACAGCAAGGGTAATCAATCACGGAAAGGAAATAGAGCTTCCCATAGATGATGTGGAGATTGGTGACCTGATTCTTGTCAGACCCGGCGAGAAGATCCCGGTGGATGGTGTAGTAATCGAGGGCAGTACCTCTATTGATGAAGCCATGCTTACCGGTGAAAGTATGCCGGTGGATAAAAAGGTTGGAGATAAAGTATTTGCAGCCAGCATCAATAAAAACGGTATGATTAAGTTCAAGGCAACCAAGGTTGGTGCAGATACTGCTTTGGCACAGATTATTAAGCTGGTAGAGGATGCGCAGGGTTCCAAGGCGCCTATTGCCAAGATGGCGGATATTGTGTCCGGTTACTTTGTACCGGTGGTTTGTACCATAGCCCTGCTTGCATTCCTGGCCTGGTTCTTAAGCGGTGAATCCCTGGCCTTCTCCCTGACCATCTTCATCTCGGTCATCGTAATTGCCTGCCCCTGCGCCCTGGGACTTGCCACACCCACAGCGATTATGGTGGGAACAGGAAAGGGTGCGGAAAACGGCATTCTGATCAAGGGCGGCGAAGCTTTGGAAACAGCCCATAAGGTTAATACCATCGTATTTGATAAGACCGGTACGATCACTGAAGGTAAGCCGGAGGTAACGGATATCATCCCCGCGAAAGGCGTCGATCCAGGAGAGCTCTTGCTTCTGGCAGCTTCCGGAGAAAAGGCTTCCGAGCATCCGCTGGGCGAGGCAATTGTCAGAAGAGCAGAGAAGGATAGACTCAGCTTACGTAAGGTAAATAGCTTTGAAGCAATTCCCGGTCAGGGAATCCGGGTTAACATTGAGGGATTAAGTGCCTATATTGGCAACAAGAAGCTGATGGATCAGCAGGATATCCCTATGGAAGGATGGAAGGAAGTTTCTGATCGACTGGCCGGAGAGGGCAAGACACCCATGTATATAGCAGTAGATGGCAAGCTGTCGGGAATTATTGCGGTAGCAGATGTTGTCAAGGAAAGCAGTGCGAAAGCAATCAAGACACTTCAGTCCATGGGAATTGAAGTTGCCATGATTACCGGGGATAATAAAAGAACAGCAGAAGCCATTGCAAAGCAGGTGGGAATTGACCGTGTCCTGGCAGAGGTGCTTCCTCAGGATAAATCCAATGAAGTAAAGAAGCTGCAGGCGGAAGGCAAGAAGGTATGTATGGTGGGTGACGGTATCAACGACGCCCCGGCCTTAGTGCAGGCAGATAT
>JAJUHH010000403.1 GCA_029267975.1 Clostridiales bacterium | reverse complement strand
GGATTTATTTTCATCAGCCTTCTCAGCGTTAACTTTATCTGGGTCTGCATTTTCAAACTCATCTACAATTTCATTTCCCTGCAGGATATATTCATATCGATAATGTGAAGGAATCTGGCTTGTGGTATCCGGATAGCTTATGGTTACAAGCATTTGCTCGCAGCCCCCAGCATCCCGGATCACCTTTTCCAGATAAGCCTGGGTTCCGTGGCGATTTAATACGCTGTTTTGCGGGGTTATATTATATGCATTGGAAACTCCCCCGAGAGAATCAGCGATTACATGTCCTTCGTCGTATTCCTTAAGCTCAGTACCGGGAACTTTTGCTTCATCAGAATAATATCTTCCTTCTGCGGTTACTGCTTCCTTCTCCTCATCCTGCAGTATGATCTCTTCAGCGATCACATAGACCAATTGACCGTATTCGTTGGTCAAGGCCCAATAAACTCTGTCCCCATAGCCGATATCTACCGCCACATTGGGCAGTCTTTCTCCGGATAAGGAGCCTCCGTCCACCTCCAGGATCTCATAGCTTTTCCCGGCATATTCTAAGGTTTCCTCATGCAGGATTACCCTGAGGACCTCCTTTGCTTTCTCTGCAGCTTGCTGATCGACAATCTGGGAGCAGCCATGGAGAGAAAATGAAATAAGAACAATTGCAGCAAGAATAGATTTTCTGATCTTTAATTTTGTCAACAGTTTATTATGTAATTTTGAAACCATGCTAAAGTCACCTCGTATATTTTGTAATGTCAGCGAAAAGGCGCCCTGGGGATATCAGAGCGCCTATTCTTTGTATATTTTATTCTTCGCTGGCCAGAACTTCCCACTGTTCCAGTAATTCTTCCAGCCTTTGCTCGATTGCTTTTTTCTCATTATTTAACTCAAGTAATTTCTGAACATTGGTAAAGATATCTTCTCTGGTCAGCAATTCATCAATTTCCTCATTCCTGCTTTCCAAGGCGTTGATCTCATCCTCAGTTTTCTTAAGATCATTCTTACGCTTTCTGCTGCGGGCCTGTTCTTCCTTCTGCTGCTGCCAGCTTAGCTTGTTTTCGCTTTCTGCCTCTGAGGCTGTAGTAGAAGCAGCGGTAGGGAAGGAGACAGGGAAGGCACCTGGGCGCTTACTCACCGGAGTGCTGTCGTTTGGTGTTTTCTTTAGGTATGCAGCCTCCACCTCGGCCTTTTTCTCCAGGTAATAATCGTAATTGCCGATATAATTTAAGAGAGTCCTTTCTGTCAGATCCAAAATGCGGGTGGCAGTTTTATTAATAAAATAACGGTCATGGGATACATATAGTACCGTTCCGCTGTAGTGATTAATGGCATTCTCCAGGATTTCCTTGGAGGCAATATCCAAATGGTTGGTGGGCTCATCCAGGATTAAGAGGTTTGCCTCGGAAAGCATGAGCTTTGCCAGAGAGACACGTCCCCGCTCACCGCCGCTGATATCCTTGATACGTTTAAATACATCATCCTCTGTGAATAAAAAGGCCGCCAGGATATTGCGCACCGTAGTATTATCCAGATGAGGGTAAGCATCCTGCAGCTCATCGAACAGGGTCTTTTCAGGATCAAGTACCTGATGCTCCTGATCATAATAGCCTACCTTTACTTTGGTTCCCAGCCTAATCTCACCGGCATCTGCTTCTGTCTGACCGTTGATGATCTTTAAAATTGTCGTTTTACCGGTTCCGTTATTGCCGATGATGGCAACCTTTTCCCCGCGCTTGATCTCAAAGTTCAGATCCGTGAAAAGGGTCAGCTTCCCGTAGGATTTGGCCAGGTCTGTTACAGTCAGTACATCATTGCCGCTGATGATCTGGGGCTCTAATCGAAAATGCATCTGGTTATGCTCGGTTGGCTTTTCCACACGCTCGATCTTCTCAAGCATTTTTTCACGGCTTTCCGCACGCTTGATGGATTTCTCGCGGTTGAAGGAGCGCAGCTTAGCGATGACTTCCTCCTGATGCTTGATTTCCTGCTGTTGATTTAAGTACTGCTTTAGCAGGGCATTTCGCAGCATTTCTTTCTTCATGGCATAAGCGCTGTAATTACCTTCAAAGGTCTGACACTTGGTATTGTCCAGCTCAACCACCTTTGATACTACCTTATCTAAGAAATAGCGGTCATGGGCAACTACAACAACTGCTCCGCTGTAATTTAAGAGGAAGGTTTCCAGCCATGCGATAGAGATCAGGTCCAGATGGTTGGTGGGCTCGTCAAGCAGGATAATATCGGGTTTGGACAAGAGCAGCTTGCCCAGGGCAATTCTTGTCTTCTGACCTCCGGAGAGGGTAGAAACCTTTTTGCCAAATTCCTCTTCCCCAAAGCCAAGCCCCTTTAAGATACCGACTACCTCGCTCTGATAGGCATAACCGTTCTTGATCTCGAATTCATGGGTGAGCCTGGTGTAGGTGGAAAGCATTTGATTAAGCCTGTCCCCCTCAGCATGCTTCATTTCCTGGTCCAGGGCTCTGATATTTGCATCCAGGTCAATAATATCCTGCTTGACCGTGAGCATTTCCTCAAGAATGGTGCTTTCGGAGGAGAGGTTTTGATGCTGGGCAAGATAGCCGATGGTGCTGCCCTTGGACAGGATTACCTCACCTTCATCTGCCGGCAATTCTTTCATTATTATTTTTAACAGGGTGGACTTGCCGGCACCGTTAATTCCTACGATGGCAACCTTTTCCCTTTCATTGACATGAAAGGAAACATTTTTCAGGATCTGTGTGGTACCAAAAGCCTTTCCTATATTCTGACATGCGAGTATCATAAAACTATCTCCCGTTCTAGGTACATTTTTACATAATCATTGGTCTATCTATGGTAAGATTTTTGAACTGATTTAACTAACGCCCTATATTTTAACATACAAGACCCGCCAAGTAAAGTCAGGGATCAAGCTACTTAGGAATTCAGGTAAATGTTTACTCCATATCCGTAATCAGGCACTTAAGACCCGATGAAGGATTCCGGAGCGGAGTATCTGCGTTCGTCAGTACTTAGGCTCTGTATTTTAGAGCCTTAGGTACTGTTACGTCAACGCAACTAAGCGAAAGCGGCTCCGCGAGAAACCTTCACCCGGATCTTCAGTGCCTGACTACGGATGGGGTATAAACATTTAGGAATTTGTAACTGTTTTGCAGTTCCTTCCTGTATTTACATTGACTTAT
>JAJUHH010000402.1 GCA_029267975.1 Clostridiales bacterium | reverse complement strand
GCTCATATCGGGCAGCATCACATCAAGAATCGCCAGATCAATTGCTTGCTCATCAATACACTTTAATGCTTCCTGTCCGTTATAGAATTTAAATACCTTATAATTTTCATTTCGCAGATATACTTCGATTAAGTCACCAATCGATTGTTCATCGTCTACGATCAAAATATTCTCCATAATTATCCTGTCTCCCGCAAAATAACAAGTATATAGTGAGATTATCACAATATCTTCCTTTATTATGCTTCATTTCTCTTATGAAGTCCTTAAGAATATCTTAAGATATTAAAATGAGTATTACTCGCCGCGTTGTATTTAAAATTATTATGCTTTAAAAAGACCATCTTGTTTAGAGATGGTCTGGCAGTATTTTAATGACATCGTACTGGGCATTGGTTACCAACCAAAGCTGTGCATTATAAGTCATAATATTCCATAGGCCAATTCCGTTCAGCCTATGCTCGTAAACCAGTGTTAACAAGGCATCAATGGTCCTTGCATCCACGAAGCGGACGATATGCATGATGGGTACACTTACAATGTACTGATTATAGATAAAATAGGGGGTCATGGATACCTCTTCAAATTCTATGGTGGATCCCATTTCACGGGCCAGGCTTATGGCGGAATTCACCGTTATGGAATTGGCCTCTGATCTGCCTGCTTCATAGGGAAGTCTCCAATCATAGCCCAGAATAGGAATACCCAGTACGATTTTATCCGGAGGTAGAATTGTTAAAACAAATTCCACAAAGTCATGGATTGCGCTAATGGAAGTCACCGGTATAGGAGGACCATAATTAATCCCCCAGATAAAATTCATAAACATCGTACTCTCTGTAGTCAAACCGATACCGGAATAATCGATCTGAGCATAGCCTATGTCACTTTTCAGATAATCTATACTTAAATTTATGGTAACAAAGAAGAGAAGCCCTTCCTTTTGAAATCGGATAAAAAACTGTCTGGTCAAATTCTCATATAGATGCCGATTCGTGTTATTTACATAAGTAAACACCAGATTTAAGCCTGCAAAGCCCTTTGCTTTTATGAGATCAACAGAATTTTGTACGATATTTTCCTGATATATCTCATTCATCAGATTTTCATAGGCGGCCTCGATATTGGGCTCTCCCAGGGTTGTCAATGTGGTTACCATCATAATCGGGGCTGTTCCGAAGTTCTTGGCCAGTCTGATGATCTCTGTATCATCATAATAACTGCTGATATCCCCCTGAGCGGTTGCCCGATAATTAAACACATTTAAATAAGTCAGGGAGGGAAGCGTTTTAATCAGTGTTTCGTGATTAATATAGGGATAGGCATAGCCATTGGTAGTAATCTCTCCCTTGGTGTCAAAGCTGATGATCAGTGTTTCGCCGGGATAAATGTAAGCTCTCTGTGTAAGAAATGGATTATTTCTAAGTATTTGCATTACTGGAACACCAAAAGCGGCTGCTATAGCTGATAGGGTATCCCCTTCCTGAACCGTATAGCTCACTTTCGGATATGCAATGATAATGGTTTGCCCCGGAACCAGATTATATGGATTATCCAGCTCATTATACTGAACCAGGCTGGCAACTGTGACATTATATTTGGCAGCGATTAAATCTATGGTATCTCCCGGCTGTACAATATATATTTCCATATGGCTTTTTCACCTTTCCATCAGCTTCCCATTTGCTCAGGGACAGATTCCACCTGCTTAATGATAATATATTATTGTACAGCCGCTATTTATTACAATAAACACAGGCACAAAGCCAGTTTCAATTCGACTTCCTGCTGATGCACAGTCAGCAGGCAGGAAGCAGTCATACAAGGTATTTTCTGTGCACTACCACACCACTATCCGAAGGGTCTAGCTCCCAAGCCCTTTGGAGTTCTTCTGCTGCCAGATCTTTTTCACCCAGACCATAATAGCCAAGGCCCATTAGGTAATGACAGTGAACCTTATTCTTCTTATCCAGATCCTCATCAAAGATCAAAAAGTCCGGCAAAGATACAGCGAAGAAATCAATTTTTACACAATCCTCCATATGCTTTTTTCCATAAGCGATCAACTTCTCAAACTTACTGTTGGCAAGGGCTGTCTCGCCTAATTTAAGATGTGCAAGGCCCTGGTACAGGATCATATCTGCCGGCTGATCATTATAAAACATCATGCCTGCAGGCTCAGAGATACCCTTTGAGGCCATTATAAAATGCGTCTTTGCAGCTTCTGTATCTCCCAGCAGTTCAAAGGCACAGCCCAGGAAATAGTGAATGTTATTATCCTGCGCACCGGCCAGCTTGCCTTCTCCGAGATTATGGGGATAAACCAGAGCCCGTTTTAGATAGTCGATTGCCTGATGAACCTTTGCCTGATGAAGCTCACCCACCTCTTCAGCCTCAGCAACCTTAGACAACTTAACCCCTTCCTCAATAACTTCCTTCTCATCCATGAGCAGCTGCCGGGCAAGCTGTGTCAGAGAGAGGATGTATTGACGGGATATCTTTCCCTCTCCCCCTTCCCAGGGATGAAATTTTCTGTCCATAATCAGTCTGAGGGCTTCTTCATAATGGCCCATGAGATTATGCAGGGTGACATATTCTGTATACAGATCGTCACGCAGTAAGACTGCCTCCGGGTTACTCAGATAAAGCTTCATCCGCTCCTCTATACTAACACCGCATTTCTTATAGAGCTGATCCAGCTCCAGGAGGATCCTCGCATCTGTCCTGTCCAGCTGATAAGCCTTCTCCATGGCCTCTCTGGCCTGTGTTTTCTCCTGCTTCTTATTATAATAGATTAATGCCAGATTGCGGTGTACTGTAGGAAAGTCCGGATTGATCACAGAAGACTGCTGATAGCAGGCAAAGGCCTTGTCATATTGCTTTTTATCATACCAGAGATTACCCAGATAATAGTATGCCTTATCATCTGACTTATTCTCCTTAACTGCCCAGGTTAATACCAGGATATCCGTCAATTTATTAGGGAAGCAATAGAGAGAGGGCCTGTTATGAGCCTCCTTAAGACATTCCTTTGCCTTAGCCTCTTCCCCTAAGAGCTTATGATAATAAGCTTCGTAATATTTTAACATGGGCTGATCACTGTCACATAGCTTCAGTAAGCCAATAGCCTCCTGATAGAAGCCTGTCTCGGCAAAATCCTGCGCAATCTCCATATAGGTATTC
>JAJUHH010000401.1 GCA_029267975.1 Clostridiales bacterium | reverse complement strand
TGAGTAAAAATGTTATTATTCTGCTGATCCTTTTCATAATCTCACCTCCATGGAATGTTCTTTGTCTGTTAGACGATAAGCAATGCTACTCCGTTCCATAAATAAATTCATGAATATCCTTTCTGGTCCTGTCCCAGCTCTTGGGTACAAGTACGTCCTTAACATTAGCTCCGGAATAGGATTCATCTGTATAATTATCATCCGTAGGGATTCTCAAGGTTTGAATTGCATTTTCTTTCAGATAGACTGCCTGCTGAAGATAGTTGTTATACTCTTCTTTTGATATATCTGTCTTAATGTCAATATTATTGAGGATCTTATTCATAATCAGTCCAAGCTGAATGATATTCTTTGAACGCATTTTTTCAAATATTTTCTCTAAAACAATCCTCTGCCTTTGGGTGCGGCCAAAATCATTGCTTTCCGTTGCTGTAGGAACCTTGCGGATCCGGCAATAGCCCAGAACCTGATTACCGTTCATATGCTGTGTTCCTGCCACCACATTACGATAAGCCGGATTCGAAATATAATTCGTGGAGTTTAAATAATTTGCCTCCCGTCTGGTCAAGGTAATCTCCACTCCTCCGAGATAATCTATGACGCGCTCAAAGTCCTTAAAATCCACCAGAACATAGCCGTCCATCTCAACCTCAAAATTAAGCTTTATGGTATCATACAGACCTTGAATGCCTTCCCTGGCATAGACCGAATTTAATTTGCCATTACTATGCCCCGGTATTTTTACATAAAGATCCCTCATGAGGGAGGTCAGCTTTATGACATTGTTCTTTGAATCTAAGGATGCGATGATCATCGTATCTGTATTTAAGGCACCTTCAAAGGTCTCCATTCCGATGAGGAGAATGTTGGAGATATGATCAGGCTTTGGCGTTGTCTCCTGGGGTGCTGCCGTAGGAGTCACTTGTTCTACTACTTCCTCCTCAGGCTCTGTGGTCTCCTCCGGTGTTTCATCGTAATCAAGTTTATGATAGCTATAGGCGCTGATCATTCTTATGATCAGGCTCTTTCCAAAATCAGTGCTGACAAGCAAAACCGCCACAAATGCCAGGGCAAGGATAGCTATTGTTAATGTCTTGAAGCCCTTTCCGGGCCCCTTCTTACCGACTTTCTCCTGTTTATCCGACTCTGCAGAATTCTCCGGATCACTGTTTAATGCCTCGTTTACCTGTGTACTCAAAGAGCTTTTGACATCATTTAAAAAGTCATCTGTTTTAAAATCATAGGTTTCTTCTAATTTATCTTTCCGAGGCTCATTATCGTTTCCTGAATCTGAGCTATTGTTGTTTGCCATTCTCATCTTCCTTTACTTAAGTAGTATTTTCCGTTTGTATTAAACATTTATGATTAGGATATATCTAAAAGGCCTTCTTCATACCGATAATTCAATATAAATGTAAGAAACCCTAAGAACAAGTCACCCATCCCATCCGCTTACATAAGATGATTACAGAGAAATAATCGGGTCAAGCGCCTTTTTCCCGTTTGATGGAGTGATTTCGATGAATCAGTGTGATGACAAACCCCTGGAATATGACTATATTATTGTAGGCAGCGGTCCTGCAGGTGCAATAATCGCTAAGACACTCTCTGATAGTTTTGAAAATTCGGTCTTACTGCTGGAAGCAGGTGATAATGACAGTAATAATCCAATCATTGTTGATCCCAGAAGTCAGCCCCTGCAGTATCGGCCCCAATTCTTCTGGCCCGGCCAGACATCCCAACAGACCAATGCTGATGGCAAGATTGTTCTATGGACAACCGGCAGAACCCTGGGCGGTGCTTCCTCTGTGAATGGCATGCAGTATGTCCGTCCCACTGTTTCTGTCCTGCAGGAATGGGAAAGGCTTCTTGGCCCCGCCTGGTCTGTCAATCAATCCCTGGATTACTTTAAGCAACTAGAGAATTATATCGGTTATACAGATAATCCCGATGCTCGCGGCTATGGCGGTCCCATCAATATCAGACAGACTCTCACGGAGCTGCCACCCAGCACTCAGAAGCTTGTTCAGGCCATTAATCAGGCAACAGGTTACCCGATCATATCTGATTATAATGATCCCGACACTCCCCTTGGTCCGTTTTTTCGCTGGCAGCTATATCAGCAGCCAAACGGGGCAAGAGAAAGCTCAGCCAGCGCATTTTTAAATGAAGATGTCATGGCGCCAGAAGGTGACGGTGTAAATGGGCGTAATCTAAAGGTACTTTTTCGAACTACAGCTCTGCGTATCCTGATCAATGAAGCCAGGGAAGCTTACGGTATTGAGTTCATAAGGGAAGGCATTTGCCTCTGCGCCTATGCCAGAAAGAAGGTTATCGTATCCGCAGGTATCAATAGCTCCCAACTGCTTATGTTATCCGGTATCGGTCCAGCGAATATACTTACCTTAGCCGGTATCCCTGTCATATACGACAATCCTAATGTAGGACAGAATCTGGCCAATCATACCCTTAATACTGCACTATTTCGTATTAGTCCAGAGGATCAGTATAATTTGGGGGATGATCCTTACGCTCTATACCAGGGTGGTGCTTTTCTTCCTATGCCTAACAGTGTCCCGTATCGAGGGGTGCAGCTGATCGGAAATATACAAGGGGACCGACTTGCCCTGTTCATTATCAATCTTGTTCCGGAAAGTCGAGGCAGCATCAGCGTACAGAATAAAGACCCCTTAAAGCAGGTTGTTCCGGATGAAAACCTATTGGGAAATGCCATTGATATTCTTAATATGATGAACGTCTACCGGGCATATATCCTTCCCATCGCAGATGCCCTTAGCGCGATTGATCCCAATTATCAGCTGGTCTCCCCTTCCAGGGACATAATTGGTGACGACCAACAGCTGGTAAGCTTTATTCAGGAGAATGCCGATCTTACCTTTCATGAACAAGGCTTTAACCGTATGGCAGCCTCGGAGCAGGATGGCGTTGTAGATGCTTATGGCAGAGTCTATGGAATACAGAACCTGATCGTGGCAGATACCTCCATCATTCCCTATACCGTAGATGGCAATAACTCTGCCTCTGTTTACCTGATCGGATACACCATAGCAAACCAATTGCTCAGGGAGGATGCAGGCTGGACCTAGAATCCGGCTGATCAGATACTGTTACTGTTCTTACCCCTGCTAAACTTGTTCTTAAGCCCCTGCAAAGGGTCCTACGCGGAGCCGCTGCGGAATCCTTTGCC
>JAJUHH010000400.1 GCA_029267975.1 Clostridiales bacterium | reverse complement strand
TCAAGATTAATATCCCTCAATACATAAGGCGGAGTACCTGTATAGCTAAAATATAGATTTTCTGCTTTTATCATGGATAAGATCCTTTCCACAGGTGAAAACTTTATTGCAAATGAATTGCAATAGTCCTTGACATAAATATCCTTGTACTTTATTATTTAATATTATAAATGCAAATAGGAAGCATTTGCAAGTAGAAATCGGAGGTTTATAAGATGTTTTTAAAAAGAGCTGTTTGGTTACTCTGCCTGGTCCTGGTATTAAGTTTAACAGCATGCAGTAATCCTACCGGAGCAGATCAATCAAAGGGTGATAAACTCAAGGTTTCTGTTTCCTTTAACGCACTGAAGGAATTTACCCAAGCGGTTGGGCAGGATAAGGTGGAAATAGAGACGATCATCCCGGACGGGATGGAGCCCCATGATTTTGAACCCAAAGCTCAGGATATGGTTACCCTTAGTAAGGCAAAGGTTTTTGTATATAGTGGATTAGGTATGGAAGCCTGGGTGGAGGAAACGGTAGCTGCTGCTGATAATAAGGACTTAGTTGTAGTGGAAGCCTCCAAGGGTGCTGATGTAATCATGAATACGGAGCCTGAGGAAATCGATGAGCATGGGCAATACGATCCTCATATCTGGCTCAGTTTAAAGGGTGCCCAATTAGCAGTAAAAAATATCAGGGACGGTTTAATTCAGGCAGATCCGGCGAACAAAGCTTATTATGAGCAGAACAGTGAGAGCTTTATTAGGGAGCTTGAGACTCTTTATGAGGAGTATGATAAGAAATTTAAAGAAGTGGACAAAAAGAACTTCGTCACAGGACATGCTGCCTTCGGTTACCTCTGCCGGGAATTTGGCCTGATCCAAAGCAGTGTAGAGGACGTGTTTTCCGAGGGAGAGCCAAGTGCGAAGCAGTTAACTCAGCTGGTGGAGTATTGTAAGGAGAATGACATAAGAACCATCTTTGCCGAGGAGATGGCCAGTCCTGAAGTCTCTCAAACCTTAGCCAGGGAAGTTGGCGCAGAGGTGAAGTCCATCTATACCATGGAGAGTCAGGAGGATGATCTGTCCTATCTGGAGCGCATGAGGAGTAATCTGTTCCAGATTTATGACAGCTTAAGCAAGTAACATATCAATATCAATAAAGTCAAAGGTAAGGGGGACGATTTTCGTCCCCCTTAGCGCATTCTAAGCTCTTCTTGCCCAGATTGTAGCCCGAAGTGCAGCTTCGTCAATTGCTTCCTGGCATAGCTTACCTGGAAAATCTATATTTGTGATGTTATAATATAGTAAATAATATCTATTTCTGTTAAAATTATAACTAAGTCGCATGTACAACATTAATTGCCTAACACATTGAATTGTTTCAGACAAGAGATAGGAGAGAAGCATTATGAATGCCAGGAATAGAAGTGAAGGTAAAACAAAGGGGAGGTGGACACATAGAGCAGGATGGTTCACCTCCATGCATTTTATGATGATACTTACGATTGCAATTGTTTTTACAACCTCCTTAATCATGGGATATTTATTGCAGGGTTATATGAAAAAGGTGAATCAGGAGCTAAATGATATTTATAGTAATTCCATTGATTTATATGCGAATGCGGTAAATGATAAAATCTCCAGCTATATCACTGCAATGGGTGTAGTTTCTATGAATCAGGATTTGCGGGATAATATTTTTCGAGAGGATGTCTCTGGCTCTGAAATGGTTGTTATGGCCAGGGAAATGGGGGAACGGATCAATGAGATGACTTTTTTCCTATATCAGTCTCGTGAAGTCATCAGCCATAGGCTGTATACCTATTTACCATCCAATGGCTATCATTTTTGGAATATTAATGGAGAGGAAGCATCGGCCAGACTTGAGAAATTAAAGGAGAGCAGCCCTCAATGGTGGTATTCCTATTCCAAGATAACGAAAAGCAATCATATTACCCTGGCAAGTATTATTACAAATTTTAACTCGACTACAGGTTCCATCGGTCGGAAGGACTGTTTTCAGACCATTGAGGTGGATGCTGCAGTTTTATTTGCGCCCGGTCGTGGCATAGACTACCAAACCTTTGTGATGGATAATCAAACAGGTGATATCATCTATAGTAAGAGCTCCCTGTCATCCAAAGAAGTCGAGATGATCAAAGAGCAATTTGCCACCATAAAGAATGGATTAAAAAGCAAAAGTAACGTTCCTGAGAAGATTAACTTAACAGATGAAAACGAACAAGTGATCAAATATAACATGATGGCCAGAAAAATAGACCACATTGATATGACGGCTGTCCTTCTTTTTAATCCAAAGCAGCTGAAAAGCGGAACCGGTCTATTAGTTATGTGTACTTTTATGCTTTTCGGCATGATGTTTTTACTAATTGTCTCTAATTGGATCTATAACAAAAGATTAAATAAAATCATCATCCGAATGGATAAATTCGATGAAGATGTACCCATACAGGAACCAATCGGCGGCAAGGATGAGCTGGCACGGATTGATCGGCATCTTCTGCAGATGCAAAGAAGAATCAGCACTTTGATACAGCAGGAATATGCTGCCAAAATGCAGGCCATGACGGCCCAGCGGGAATCCTTACTGTCCTGTATCAACCCACATTTTCTCTATAATACCTTAAACACCATCTCAGCTATGGCAGGGATGGAGGGGGCAGAGAGTACCGTGGAGATGGTCTCCTCTCTTTCGGATATGTTTCGTTATTCTTCAGATTTATCCAAGCAAAAGGTTACCCTGAAAGAAGAATTGAACAACATAACAAACTACTTATATATACAAAGTATCAGATACCAGGATGCTTTTACCTATCTTTTAGATGTTGATGAAGCCTTATATGATTGCGAAATCCCTAAGCTTATTTTACAGCCGATTGTTGAAAATGCATTTAAGCATGGATTTCAAAACCGCATGACCGAAAAAGGGAAGGACAGAGAGCTGCATATTACCGCTGAGCAGGTCGCTGACAGTTTGATTGTATCTGTCATTGATAACGGAGTAGGTATCACGTCTGAGCAGCTTTTGGATTTGCAAAAACGTATATCGGAACCGGAGTCAAAGGTGAATCAATCCATTAAAGCAAATGGAAGCATTGGATTATTAAATGTTCAGCAACGGATCAGGTTGTGGTATGGCCCGGAATTTGGTCTTCAGTTTATCAGTGAAGGAGAAGGAAAAGGCCTTCGTGTTACTTTAAATAT
>JAJUHH010000399.1 GCA_029267975.1 Clostridiales bacterium | reverse complement strand
CAATCCTTCGGTATAAAGTTTGTTCATATATTCTAAATAGGCACCATATGCCTCTCTGTCAGCCGTTGGTAATACTACTTTACCATTTCTCAGGCAAATACTTTTCCCTGTACCATCTGTAGTATGATAGCCAAATGCATTTAAAATGTATAAAGTAGGGGAATCCGCAGCCGCACAGCCGCCCAAAGGAACTATATCCTCACCTCTTTCCTTAAATGCACGCAATACTGTCAACAATTCATCTGTTGTTTTGGGTACTTCCAGCCCAGCATCCTCCAACCAGCTATAATTTACGAACATTCTAGGTATTTGACCTCTGTCAGTGGGGTCATTAATATATCCCAGAGACCAGATATGTCCGTCTTTATCAGTTACAATATTCTTGTATTCCGGGTTTTCTT
The DNA here is from genome assembly GCA_029267975.1 of Clostridiales bacterium. Lineage (GTDB taxonomy): Bacteria > Bacillota > Clostridia > Lachnospirales > Lachnospiraceae > Mobilitalea. Next base: position 2,809 of record JAJUHH010000399.1, on the reverse strand, counting down.
TATAGATTGCCCATAGGTTAGGGGTCAGTTCTTCTGTAATATAAGGCGCTAAATCCATCAACTGTCCCTCATATGCGCCATATATCATCAAATCTGATGCCGAAAGACCTCCTCCGATAATAATGTCCGGCAGATCACCATCTGCAAAAGCCAAAGACAAGAACTCTGATTTATTGTTGCCTGTGAACTTTGTTACTTCAAGGTTAATGTTCAGTTTATCTTCAATAAAGTGATAGAACCATGTGTCCTCCGGTTCTCCGGAATTTGCGTCCATATTGACTGCAATCTTTAGCGTCTTTTCAGTACCTTCTGCTACAATGGGTAGACTTCCTGAAGTGTTCAGCCAGGACAGTTCACTCCCTTCCTCTTCCTTCTCTGTCTCTGAACCTGATCCATTACTCATTGTATCTGATACGTTACTCTCAGCACCTGATCCATTACTCTCAGATTCAGCGCTTTTCTTCTGGCCACAAGCAACAACCGATACTGTCATAATGGCAGCAATTAGCATCGTGGCCATAATTCTTTTCCATAGTTTCATAAAATCCTCCTTTAACAGTTCTTGAATTTTTATTTATCTAAGACAGCCATGCTGCCAAGATAACTTAAGTCTCCTCCATATCTACCCCTTCACAGAACCAATCATAATCCCTTTTGTAAAATGTTTCTGCACAAAAGGATATGCAATCAATAGTGGGGCACTGGCAATAAATATAATTGCGTATTTCATCCCCTGCGCCATTTCCGCACGATGAACTAAATATGCTGCTGTTTCCGCATCCACACTTTCTATGCTGCCCAATGAAAGCTGATTGGATAACAGAATATTTCTAAGCACAAGCTGTAAAGGATAATAATCAGATTTTCTGATATACAACAGGGCACTGTAATAGCTATTCCAATGTCCTACACCATAATATAGCGTCATAACTGCTATAATCGGCTTTGCCAATGGCAAAGCAATCTTGGTAAAGCATCTCAATTCTGATGCACCGTCAATCATAGTAGCTTCATAAATTTCATTTGGTATACTGGAAGAAAAATATTGTCTGGTAACAATCAGGTTATAACAGCTTACCCCCGCGCCAATCATCAAAACCAAGGGACTGTCAATCAACCCCAAATCCTTGATTAATAGATAAGTGGGTATCATTCCTCCGCAGATATACATAGTGATAAAGAAATACCATGATATTACACCTCTTAGGGGCAGATACTTTTTTGTCATGACATAAGCTGCCGGTATGGTAAGGATCAAATTATATAAAGTACCAAATACCAGGTACACCAGGCTATTACGGTAGCCGATCCACAATTGTTCTTCCTGTATCACATATTTGTAAGCATCCAGCGTAAAATCTTTTATCCATAATAAAGTATTGCCGAGTGCGGTCTGTTTTGGGTTGGAGAATGAAGCAATTACACAGAAATAAAGCGGATAGATTATTATCAAGGTAATCAATACCACAATTGCAGTGTTTATCACATCGAAGGTCTCTAACTTCTTCCTTTTCCTTTTCTTCATAATTTTTGTCATGATACAGCCTCCTTACCACAAACTGATATCGGCTGCCTTTTTCGATATCGCATTTGCCGTTACAATCAACATAATATTAATAATATTGTTAAACAATCCTATCGCTGATGAATAGCTGAATTGGTGAGAAAGCATACCTACCTCATATACATACGTGGAAATCACGCTGGACGCATCCATATTCAGACTGTTCTGTAATAGGAATGTTTTCTCAAACCCCACAGACAAAAGGCTTCCCATGCGCAGTATAAACATTGTCACAACAGTAGGAATAAGATGAGGCAGCTGGACATGAAAGATTGTTTGTAATCGTCCTGCGCCATCGACTCTAGCTGCTTCAACTAGCTCCGGAGATACCCCTGACAATGTTGCCAGGTAGATTATCGTTCCCCAACCAAGTCCTGACCATAAATCGCTCAGAGCATAAATAGGAGCAAAAGCTGAGGGCATGGCCATGAAATCTTTTGCTTCAGCTCCGAAAAAACCAATTAAAATATTAATCAGGCCATTTCGGTTGGTAAACAAAATTACCATAGAACAGACTACAACAGTAGATACAAAATGAGGAGCGTAGGTGATCATCTGACACACCTTTTTCAGCCTCATATTCTTCATCTCGTTTAACATAATTGCAAAAATAACGGGGATAGGAAATGCGGATAAACTATACAGGCTAACCCTGAGCGTATTAACAAGTATCTTTTTAAAATAGGGATACTCAAATATAAAATACTTAAAGTGTTTCAACCCCACCCACTTGCTTCCTATAATTCCTAAGCTTGTACGATAATCTTTAAATGCAATCTGGACACCGTATATAGGTATGTAATGAAATATAAACACCGTAATAATAGATGGTAGGATCAGAAGGTAAAGCATTCTGCAGCGATACATTTTGATGAAATATTTCTTTGCTTTAGACATCTTGATTATTTTCTCCTTTATGATGTTTTTCTGCTCCAATTTTATAGTCCTGACTGCTCCAATACAATCACGTTAACTTTTATATCAATGTGTTTTTCTTAAAATCAGCTTTCAGGCAATGTTGTTTATGTAGAAGTCAATACTCTTTTTTTAATTGCATCCTAGGTAAGGAAACCTGTACCCCTACACAATAAAAGGATCTTCTGAAAGTTTCTTAAAAAAGTAACCTGCATTCCAGCAATCTACCGCTTTTATACAAGGCTTAATTGTAGTCTCTTAATTTGGCTTTTCATAAATTAAGCACTTTATCTTTAAATTCTTAAAATTGACATCAGCCCTAGCCTATGT
>JAJUHH010000398.1 GCA_029267975.1 Clostridiales bacterium | reverse complement strand
ATCGTAAAGCTTAAAAAGCGCACAGGAACCTTTGCCGGGCTCATCATATCAGACTTGACTGCTGTGAGAGCAGCAATAAATAGATCTGTAGATACTTGTATATTTTTCTAAGATAAATCATGAATATTCTGCCGCTTTCACAATAAATTTAGAGTAAGGAAACGGATAGGATGATATCATTGAAAAAAAGGCTCCAAGTATTGCCCTATATCGCATTATTACTTATTACCTCTTTCATTCATTATAATAACCTAATGAACTCCTATGGGTCAGCAGCTGATGAAACAGGCTTAAAAACTCAGGAGCTTCATGACCAGCTGAAGGAAGAAAATGAAAGGGTCCGGCAGGAACAGTCAGAATATCAGAAGCTTCTTCAGAAACAGGAAGAGGATCATATATCTTACATTCAACATAATTCAGCCATACTTGAGGAAAAAAATACAAAGGATTATAATGAGAATGGGAATGATACTAAAAACAATAATGAGGATAGCAATACAAACAATCAGGATAAAGATAATAAGTCAGAGAACGATGATACCGCTGCAAAAAGCGTGACCATAAAAAAACCCAAGCTTCATGCCTTATCTGCGCTGCTTCTGGATGCAGAGAATAATCGTGTCCTCTACGAAGAGAATGGTTATGATAAGGTTGCCATGGCCAGCACCACTAAGATCATGACCTGCATCATAGCGCTGGAGCATGGAAATCTTCAGGATGTGGTAACTGTTTCTTCTTATGCATCAGGGATGCCCGATGTTCAGCTTAATATAAAGGCAGGGGAGCAGTACTATTTAAAGGACCTGCTCTATTCCCTCATGCTGGAAAGTCATAATGATTCCGCAGTTGCCATTGCTGAGCATGTGGGAGGCTCTGTAGAAGGCTTTGCCACCATGATGAATGATAAAGCCAGAGCGCTTGGCTGCGAAAATACGAACTTTGTCACTCCCAACGGTTTGGATGCAGAAGGACATTATACAACCGCAAGGGATCTGGCAGTAATCGCCAGTTATGCGATCAAAAATGATAAGTTCCTTGCCATCACAAATACCTCCTCCTATAGCTTTAAAGAACTGAAAAAAGGACGCAGCTTCACAGTCTCCAACAAGAATAAGTTCCTTTATATGATGGAGGGCGCCATAGGGGTGAAAACAGGCTTTACCAGTGATGCAGGCTATTGCTTTGTTGGGGCCATCAAACGCCCGGACAGAACCCTGATCTCTGTGGTACTGGGCTGTGGCTGGCCGCCCAGAAAGAATCTCAAATGGTCGGACACAAAAGCTCTCATGACCTATGGAGTAGATAATTTCATAAAGAAACAGATTCCCCTGAAAACAGACTTAGCCCCTATTCCGGTGAAGGACGGCCAGCAGCCCCTGGAGCCACTGGCGATCAAGGGTGAGAGCTTATCTCTCTTATTACGGAAAGATGAGAAGATAACGGTGAAGTATTCCCTGCCGGAACAGCTTGAGGCACCGGTAAAGGCCGGAACCATGGTTGGTTATGCCAGATACTATATCGATGACACCTTATATCAGGAGATTCCCATTTTCGGCACCCAGGATATTGCCAAAATTGATCTGAAATACTGCTTCCGGAAGATATTTGACCTATGGAAATGCAGATAATAAGGTAATATTCCATTTTATATCCTCCATTCAATTACATTAATCAGAATGTGTGATTTAAATCAATGTCATATGTACAAGATAATTGTATAGTAGCAATAGAGAAATCAATTTAATAAATTTGAATGGAGGATTTACAAATGGGAAAGAAAATAACAGACAAGGTTACCTGGGTAGGAAAGATTGATTGGGAGTTAAAGCATTTTCATGGGAATGAATATTCCACTGTCAAAGGCTCCTCTTATAACTCTTATTTGGTCAGAGATGAAAAGACTGTTCTGATCGATACTGTATGGCAGCCATATGACAAGGAATTTGTTGCACGCTTAAAGCAGGAGATTGACTTAAAGAAAATTGACTATATCATTATGAACCATTCGGAGATTGACCATAGCGGTGCCTTACCTGAGCTGATGAGAGAGATCCCTGGCACCCCCATCTATTGCACAGCCAACGGTGCCAAGATCATCAAAGGACATTATCATGAAGATTGGGATTTTCGAATTGTGAAAACAGGCGATACCCTGTCCATCGGTGAGAATACTCTGACCTTTGTGGAAGCACCCATGCTTCACTGGCCGGATACCATGTTTACCTATCTGTCCGGAGAGAATATCCTCTTCAGCAATGATGCCTTCGGACAGCATTATGCAACGGAATCCTTATTTAATGATACTGCAGACCAGGCGGAGCTTATGGCGGAGGCAACCAAATATTATGCCAACATCCTTACTCCCTTCAGTAAGCTTGTAATTAAAAAGATTGAAGAAGTATTAAGCTTTCAGTTGCCTCTTAACCTGATCTGCCCCAGCCACGGTGTAATCTGGAAGGACAATCCGACCCAGATCGTGGAGCAATACCTCACCTGGGCAAAGGATTATCAGGAGAATCAAATTACCCTCATTTATGATACCATGTGGAATTCAACAAGGCTGATTGCAGAAGCAATCGCCCGTGGAATCGAGCAGGAGGACAAGCAGGTGAAGATCAAACTGATGAATGCCTCCAAAGAGGATAAAAATGATGTGATCACAGAGATATTTAAGTCAAAGGGAATCCTTTTAGGCTCTCCGACGGTCAATAATGGCTATCTTTATTCCATTGGCGGTCTCCTTGAGATGATGACCGGTCTGCGCTTTAAGAACAAGAAGGCAGCTTCCTTTGGAAGCTATGGCTGGAGCGGTGAGGCTGTCAAGCTGTTAAACGAAGGCTTAAAGAAGGCCGGCTTTGCAGTGGAAGGAGACGGACTGAATAAGCTCTGGGTACCTGATGAGGAAAGTCTGGAAACATGTGTTGCATATGGGAGACAGCTAGCCAAAGAATGGTAATATTTAATCCTATTTTTAAATATTTTGGATTTTTTTAAAAAAAAGTTTTGATTTTATGCAACTATTTCTTATTCTGTATCGTTTAATTCATAGAATGGATATTTGGGAGGTATTCTATGAAGAAAATGGTTAACAGGTATAAGATCAGTAAATATAATTGCTTTATGAACGGACTCGTCTTTGCGGTAATCTCAATTCTCGCTCTGTTATTATGCCTGTCGGAGATATCTGATTACGCAAAGGCAGATTCCTCAGCAATCTT
>JAJUHH010000397.1 GCA_029267975.1 Clostridiales bacterium | reverse complement strand
TCACTGCAAACGGACGGGAGACTATACATAAACTGCATTTAGGCAAAGCTGGGAAGAGAGAATTTACTCTTGTAGTGGAATAATCTGGTTAAGGAGGAAGGTGTGATACAGCATCGCTGGACACACTGAAATAAATAAGCAGGCATAGCTTGTTGTGACCCCGCAAAGGCTAATCTTTGGGAGTCAATCTACATTACTATGCCTGCTTTTAGCTTAGTTTGATACTATCAAGATTCAATTATACCCCTCTGGTATTGTTGGAGGAGGATTTGTTAGAGGTGGATTTGGAACGGGAATCCTGTGTTTTTACACTGTTCTTGTAATCCACATCATTATCGGAATTATTATTCTTTGCTCCGGTATCTTTTGAAGGTGTGCCTTTATTGTCCTTCATGATAATACTCCTTTCTGTTGTTTTTCATAGTATTTCTTGAAAGACCAAGATTATGCACCAGAACATATGGTTGTATTTTCCTTGACAAACTAAGGACAGCCCTTTATACTTGTCCTAGTGTCTGCGACGAAGCAGATTGGAAAGATGAGGACATTTCATGAGAATAAAGATGATCGACACCTACAGAGGGCTTCCTCGCAACATGTACATCATGTTCCTGGCCACGGTAATCAATCGTTTTGGTGATTTTGTCATGCCGTTTTTAACGATGTATCTTACGATTAAAATCGGCTTATCTGTTGAAGTCGCGGGAATTATAGTAACAATTTCTTCTTTGATTGGCATACCCTCCTCCTTACTGGGAGGTAGATTTGCGGATGAAATAGGGCGTAAGAAAACCTATCTGATCGCACAGGCAGGAGCTGCCATTTCCCTGGTACCCTGTGCTTTTATCACGAACCCTGTCATAATTGTAATATTTTTATTGATTTCTACCTTCTTTCATGGTGCAGTAAGACCACCTATGAATGCTATCATTACAGATATGCTGCTGCCGGAGCAAAGACAACAGGGCTTCTCCCTGAATTATCTGGGAATTAACATCGGTGTAGCCCTTGGTCCCATCGTAGCGGGATTTCTGTTCAACAATCTGCTTCCTCTGCTCTTTATTGGGGATGCGCTTACCTCATTTGCTGCTCTGTTCTTAATCTGGAAGAATGTTAAGGAGTTAAAGCCGGAGGAGCTTAAGAAGACGGTATATACCAAGGCGGAAAAGGAAGAGAAGGGAAATGTCATTACAGCCTTGCTTAAGAGACCTCTGATCCTTATCTTTCTGCTGATCTATACCCTTTATAGCTTTGTCTATACACAGCACAGGTTTTCCTTGCCCCTGACGGCAGATGCGGTATTCGGTGAAAGCGGAGCAAGTAAATTCGGAGTGTTAATGAGCGTGAATGCCTTTACTGTATTATTCTGTACTGTTGCGGTAACCTCACTGACCAAGCGCTTTAAAGCCTTGATCAACATAGCGCTGGCAGGAATCTTCTATGCGGTAGGGTTTGGTATGCTGATGTTTATCAGCAGTTATCCTCTCTTTATCCTGTCCACAATTATTTGGACCATAGGAGAAATTCTTGTAGTTACCAACTTCGGTGTATATCTGGCGGACAACAGTCCAAGTAATTTCCGGGCCAGATTTAATGCGGTGGGATCCTTAAGCTGGTCCATCGGAGCAGCACTTGGGACCTCCATTGCCGGGAAATTCATTCAGGAGATCGGACTTGATTATATCTGGCTGCTAACCCTGGTCCTGTCCCTCATCGGAATAGCCGGGATGTATAGCATCTATCTGGCAGGAAGGAGAAAGAGAGATTCGGCAGAAACAGTTGCAGAACTGGAAAAGGAAGCGGTATAATAGATTAGCTGGAATTATTCAGGCATACAAAATGATAAAAGGACAAAGGAGCAGGAAAATGGTTAAGGTAGTAGCACAAAACACAATGGTACCGGAGAAAGTAGAAGAGGCAATCCGTCTGTATCAGGAGCTGGTTGCAAAGACAAGGCAGGAGAAGGGCTGTATCAAATATGAATTATTCCAGGATGTGAAGGACCCTTCAATTCTTGCGGTAATTGAAGAATGGGAAAGTCAGGAAGCACTTGATATGCATATGAAGACAGAGCATTTTACGAGAATTGTTCCCATGCTGAATGAATTTAAGGTATCAAGTAATTTAAATATCTATAAAAAGATTATCTAGTCAGTATAAAAACGGTTCAGATACGGATGGTATCTGAACCATTTTTTTATCGCTTTGAGCCTTGAAGCTCCCGCTCTTCCTCTTGTTCTGCTTCCTTTACTATGGCATCCAGAACATTAATGAGGTCATGGATGGAATGAAGCTCGACATTTCGTTCCAGAATAGCATCTTTTAATTCAACAGATAAAGACTCAAACTTTTCTTTTACTTCCGGAGCTACATATGACATAAATTCATCCCCCTATCCTTCCAATAACATGAAGAGACTGTGCAAATGATATTTGCATCAGCTCCTATTCATAGCATTTGCTTTATTCATGACGAATATGTAATTTGTCTTTTTCTTTTCTTTGGAATTTCTTAGAATACTTCCTGTAAATCTGTACAGAATTTCATGAAGGGAAGAGAAATCCTTGTCTGTTTTCCTAAGTTGACAATTATAAGGTGCGTCTATATAATTATTTGCATGCCTAACTGTTGCAGATACAACAAATGAAAAGGAGAACTATAAATTGGAAAATAAACGTATTGGTTTAGAGCTTCGCTCACTGAATAATTTAATTCGTCGATATTTTGAGGCTTCCTCACATAAGAAGGAGATAGAGAAGATTACCGGCAACAACGGCTGGATCATCGGATACCTGGCTAAGAATATGGATAAAGATATCTATCAAAAGGATATTGAGGAACAGTTTACGATCACCCGATCCACAGCCTCCAGAGTACTGACCTTAATGGAGCAGAAGGGGTTGATTGTGAGAAAATCTGTCATACAGGATGCACGTCTGAAAAAGCTTGTTTTGACGGAAAAAGCACTACAACTTGATCAAACCATGAAGGAGGTTGCGGATCAAATGGAAAGGGCTTTGATTAAGGGCTTTCGCCCTGAGGAAATTGAGCAGCTTGAGTCCTATCTGATGCGGATGAAGGAGAATATGACCTTGCTGCATGCTAGCAGTAAAGAGGATTAGTGCATAATGGGTATGATTCTCATGAAAGAAAGGCATGGTATTAATGATCAGAAAATTATTATCTTACGTACAGGAATACAAAAAGCATACAATACTTTCC
>JAJUHH010000396.1 GCA_029267975.1 Clostridiales bacterium | reverse complement strand
GGGGTGTTGGTACTGTGGATGATCTGAATGCAATGGGTATCAAAACCTACGTTATGGAATCCTCCATTACCGGCGGTACCTTAGATTCTGTTTATACTGATATCGAAATGATTGGAAAAATCTTTAATGTACCTGAGGCTGCCGAGAAGTTTGCCAATGAATTAAGAACAAGACAGCAGGCAGTTGTAGATGCCTTAAGCACTATTGATCAGGATAAGACCTTTGGTTACATCCATACCACTGATCCTGAGAGTCTTCTGATCTATGCTGCTTACGGCGAGACCTTCTTTAATGACATGTTCCGCAGACTGCGTCTTCAGAATGTATTTGAGAACGTTCAGGGAGATGTTAGTGTGGAATCCTTGATTGAGCAAAACCCCGATGTTATTATTGCCCTTCACTGGGTGGCTGACGGAGCTGATTCCGCACAGGCACAGGAGCAGTTCACCATCGATCAGATCCTGAATAATCCCAAGCTCCAGAGCCTGGATGCGATTAAGAATAAGCAGGTATTTGTCGCAAATTATAATGTCCTCTTCGGTTACAGCTACCAGAGTCTGGATGGTCTGGAGAAGCTGGCGAAGGAGATCTATCCTGACTTAGTGAAATAATACAACGATAGAGGCACATTCAAGATAACCTTATGCTTATAGTAAAGCAATGTATATCGTTATAATATTAACCTCAAAAAGGCTGATGCTATATGTAACGATAGATATAGAAGGAAGGAAAGAGTAACATACATCCCTCACACACAGATTGCCTGACATCTTATTAATTTTGTAAGCCATGATCAAACAATTTTGTTAATAATAATTGTATACATATATTGCATACATAAATTGTTTGCTTCTGGCATTACAAAATCAACAAGCTGTCCGTCAAACAGTGTATTATGGGATTGTATGTTACCCTCTCCTTCCTCTTTATATTACGGATAGCATCAGTCCATTTGAGGTATTACACAATAATAATCCATGACAGAAGTTTCCTTAAAACCGCAGGATTGATATAGCCTTAATGCTGTCGCATTTTTTGCTTCTACCTGAAGCATAATCTCCTTCGCTCCGGCAGCTTTCAGCTGCATAATTCCATGCAGCAGGACTGCTCTTCCGTAGCCTTTTCCCCGGTACTCCGGCATTACACCCAGTCCGTAGATCCCGCCTACAGCATAAGAATCTATCTGCAAATGTACTTTCCCGATTATCGTCTCATCCTTTTGGGCCAGATAAATGACCACACCCCGCTTTGCTTCCTCTTCGGGTAATAAGAGGTCCTTGGGATCATCTCCTTCCTCCGGCATCTGATCCGGAAGCTCCTCATCAAAATATACTGCATTCTGTCTTGCAATTTCATAAGCATCTGCATTGCCAGCCTGACGGATGGTAACGCCACAAAGCTGTTCCTCTCTGATCTCCCACCTATCCTTTTGCAGAAACATCTCAAACTCAGAAAATTGATGATCTGCATGTATCTTCTTCAGGAAAGCCTGGCCGGAGCCTGAGCTTCGGTCACATAATAAAAGGAGCTCTTGAGCCTTTCTTCGCTTACATTCATCCAGAACCAATCCATATAAGAGGGTAAAGATACCCTGACGTCTGTAATTGGGATGCACCATACCTGTAATCTCAAGAGGAGCTCCCTGTCCTCCAAAGCTGCAGATACCAATATATCCGACTAATTGCTCCCCCATAAAATACAGGAATTCATTGATCTGCTTCAGCTGCTCATCAGAATCCCTACTCAAAGCATAAGCCAGCTTATAGTCAAGCTCAAGCTTAAGAGTAATTTTGTCTTCCTGCATACATTGCTTTTCAAGCTCATTGATTTGATGATAATCTTCTTCCTTCAGATATTGTTTTAACTTGATCGTTGGCTGGCTAACTTCTTTCATTGGATTACTCTCTCCTTATTGACTATGTCATAATATCCACAGTCTACCAAGTATTGGGAGCATTGTCTATCACTTATTAAATTATCCATCAATTATTTCATTATCCATCAACTATTATATTGCCTTCATTTATTTCATTCTCTATCATTTATTTCATGATAAGCAGCTCATACTCCCGGGGTCCTAAACCGATCTTCTCCGCATGCTCAAGACAGGAACGCCATTCGGATTCCGGAGCAGAATTCTTGAAGTGGTCATGATGGTGCTCCATTTCCTTCTTGGCTAAGTTATCCGCAAGCTGGCTTCCCGGCATCGGTGTTGCCTTAAGACAGGCATCCACGCATGCCTGATCTAGCGCCAGGGGATCAAAGGAAGCGAACATACCTAAATTCGGCAGAATAGGCACATCATTCTCTCCATGGCAATCACAGTTGGGTGACACATCCACTACCAGGGAGATATGAAAACAGGGACGTCCATCCACTACTGCCTTGGTGTACTCTGCCATACGGCGGTTTAACAGCTCATTGGCTGCGCTGTCGTTAAATTCAATAGCATCAAAATTGCAGGCACCCAGGCAGCGTCCGCAGCCCACACAATTATCCTTATTCACATACATCTTCTTCGTTGCTGTGTCAAAGAATAAGCCATCATTGGCACATTGCTTTATGCATTGGCGGCAGCCTCTGCACAGATCAGGAAGAATGTCAGGCTTACCTCCGCTATGCTGCTCCGTCTTGCCTGCACGGGAACCGCAGCCCATACCAATATTCTTGATGGCACCACCAAAGCCGGTCAATTCATGTCCCTTAAAATGTGTCAGGCTGATAAATATATCTGCATCCATGATCGCCCGCCCAATCTTTGCTTCCTTTACATATTCGCCTCCAACAACAGGCACATCGATATCATCGGTTCCTTTTAAGCCATCTCCGATCAGAATGGGACATCCTACGGAAAAAGGAGAAAAACCATTTTCCCATGCACATTCCAGATGCTCCAGTGCATTCTTGCGGCTGCCCGGATACATGGTATTGCAGTCCGTCAGGAAGGGCTTACCGCCTAATTCCTTCACCACATCTACAACTGCCTTTGCATAGTTTGGACGCAGGTAACTGATGTTGCCCAGCTCACCAAAATGCATCTTGATGGCCACAAACTTTCCATCCATATCAATTTGTCCAATTCCGGCCCGCTTTATGAGCTTTTTCAGTTTGGTCGGAAGGCTATCACCAAATGCTTCTGTACGAAAATCAGTAAAATAAACTTTTGCTTTTTCCATTCTTCTCTTTCTCCTTGTAGAAATTTCATAATCTTCATTATTATGCCATCC
>JAJUHH010000395.1 GCA_029267975.1 Clostridiales bacterium | reverse complement strand
GGCATCCTGCAAATTGACCAGGATGAATATCTTTTCATGGGCAGCAAGGAAAATACTGCAAAAATGGAGCAGACAGGCTGTGAAATCAATGCCCTGTCAACAATTTATACCTTCAAAGCAGGACAGATTGAATTAACCCTAACCTTTACATCACCTTTGCTACTTAACGATCTGAAGGTTTTATCCCGCCCTGTTTCCTATATGATGGCAGAGATTCGGGATCTTGATCACAGCTCCCATCAGGCGAAGATAAGCATTACTGTGGCTGATGATGTTTGCCTGGATACAAGACAGGAGCATGCAACCATGGGAGAGCTTATTTCCATTGATCAGGAGATCAAGGGCGCAAGAATGGGCAGTACCATTCAGCCGGTTCTGGGAAAGAAGGGGGATGATGTGCGTATTAACTGGGGGTACTTCTACCTGACAGCAAAATACGGATCACCGGAAATATTGGTACATAAGCAGGGAGATGCTACCCAGCTGGAAGCAAGGGTACTTCTTGATACGAAGGAACAAAAGCAGGCATTATTTACCTTTGCTTATGATGATATCTACAGCCTTCAATATTTTGGAGATAATCTCAAGGGCTACTGGACCAAGGAATCAAGCGATATCGTAGACATTATCCGCAGAGCTTATCAGGAATACGATGAGATTCTTAGCCGCTGCAACAGCTTCTCCCAGGAACTGTATCAGTCAGCTTTGGCAAGCGGCGGTGAACAATATGCCGAGCTTCTCATGCTGGCTTATCGTCAGGTAATCGCAGCACATAAACTTTTAGAGGATACCAAGGGCGAATTACTGTTCATCTCCAAGGAATGCTTCAGTAATGCCTGCGCGGCAACTGTTGACGTAACCTATCCTTCCATTCCCTTATTCTTGTTATACAATCCGGAGCTATTAAAGGGAATGCTGCGGCCTATATTCAAATATGCTGCCACTGAGGAATGGATCCATGACTTTGCTCCTCATGATGTAGGTACCTATCCGCTGGTGAATGGACAGGCCTATGGTGATGTTAAGACAATAGATAATCAGATGCCCATTGAAGAGTGCGGTAATATGCTTGTTTGCGTAGCTGCAGTATGTCTGGCTTCCGGTGATTTTGAATTTGCAGCTCAGCATCTGCCGACCTTAAAGCAGTGGACCGAGTATCTGGTAGGCCATGGTGCTGATCCGGAAAATCAGCTGTGCACAGATGATTTTGCCGGACATCTTGCTCATAACTGCAACCTGTCAGCAAAAGCGATTATGGGTATTGCAAGCTACGGTATTATTCTTGAACAACTTGGAAAGCATGAGGATAGCAAAGGTTACCTTCAGACTGCTGCCGACATGGCAAAGAGCTGGATAGAAAGAGCTTCCAATGGGGATGGCACTTATAAATTAACCTTTGATCAGAAGGATACCTTCAGCATGAAATATAACCTGATCTGGGACCGTATCTTCGGAACAAATCTATTTGACGGAGATGTACTGGATACAGAACTTAAAAGCTATCTTGGTCATACCAATGAGTATGGTATGCCACTGGATAACCGGGCAACTTATACCAAGTCCGACTGGCTTGTATGGTGCGCTTCCATGATGAAGGACAGAGAAGATTTTGAACAGATGATTGCACCTCTTTGGAAGGCATATCATGAGTCAGAATCAAGAGTTCCTATGACAGACTGGTATGATACCATCACTGCAAAGCAGATTGGCTTCCAGCATCGGACTGTTCAGGGTGGATTATACATAAAGCTGTTGGTTGACAGAGGCATCAGGAAATAAGTGTATTGTGATAGTGGGATATCCTTTCTCCTGTTAGTGCAGGTGGGAAGAGCCCTTATGATAAGTTTATCTTAATTATACTATATAAGATAAAGCACAAAAGATAAGTGTAAAGCAAAAGACAGGATATTACAAAAGATAAACTTATAATGTGTAAAGGCGGCAAGGGCAATCAGCAATCAATCCCCTTGTCGCCTTTTATTGTAATCTATTGTCTGATAGCTTATAATGGTTACAGTGAATAATGGTTTAAAATTTTATGGAGAGTATGAGAATATTATGGAATATAAATTTACTTACAATGACAACTATGAGGATTTTGCTAGCGGCCGGGTGATCTATCATATGGGCGGGGAACCCACCTTTCCGGTTCGCTTGACTTTGGAACTTTATGAGCGTTGCTTACAATACTCCCAGAAGAAAAAGGATATTATATTGTACGATTGCTGCTGCGGTGGAGCCTATATGCTAACCATATTGGGCTTACTGAAGGGCGATACCATCTCTAAGATCTATGGCAGTGATACGGATTCTAAGCGGCTTAAATTAGCGGCGGATAATCTAGGGCTATTAACAGAGGCAGGCCTTATGAGAAGAAAAGAAGAGCTGGAGGCACATTATGCAACTTACGGTAAAGCATCACACAGGGAAGCGCTGCAAAGTGTTGATAGGATAGAAAAAATGCTGTCCAAAGATATTGAGACGGAGGTCTTCTACCGGAATGTACTTGTGCCTGGGGAGTTATCCTTTACTCCTGATATGATAATAACAGACGTTCCCTATGGTAATATGGCAGAGTGGAGTGAAGGAAGCGGCGGAATCAATCAGATGATGGATGCGCTGTCTGAGATATGCTCAAAGGATACAATCCTCTGTGTCTGTATGGACAAGAAGCAGAAGATTCAGACTGAAAAGTATGTGAGGCTGGAAAGACAGCAGGTGGGCAAGAGAAAATTTGAGATATATAGAAAATAAGAAGAAAATATGTCCAATTGCAGCAAATTTTTCTTGACCTGTAGTTACTACAGGGTGCTATGCTAATATGAGAACAGGCTATGATATAAGTTCACGATAAGCCTGGCTGGACTTGATACCATGTATATCAAGGAAGATTAATTTAGCAAAGCAAGGAGGAAAAGCATATGGAATATGTAACACTAAACAATGGTCTGCAAATGCCCATTCTAGGATATGGTGTCTTTCAGATACCTGATTTGGAGGAATGTGAACGTTGTGTTCTGGATGCCTTCGATGTGGGTTATAGACTGATTGATACTGCCCAGGGCTATGGCAATGAAAGAGCGGTTGGTAATGCCATCAAAAAGAGTGGAATTCCCAGAGAAGAACTCTTTATTACCACTAAATTGTGGATCAGTGAGTACGGTTATGAGAAGACTAAGAAGTCCATTGAAGCTTCCTTGGAGAGATTGCAGCTGGATTATATAGATCTGCT
>JAJUHH010000394.1 GCA_029267975.1 Clostridiales bacterium | reverse complement strand
GAACTTAAGAAAATCGTAAGATAGTATTAAATAAGCTTGTACTTATAAGGCAAAAAGAAGGAAAGAACAATAACCCTCCCTCATGAACAGGTGTCTGAGGATGCTTATTGTTCTTTCCTTCTTTTACTTGAAAAAGGCTATTTATCTTTAACTTAAAATTGTATCTCTTCCTTTGAAACTGCAGATACACTTAAAATAATGATCTTATAAAATTGATCCTATACATGTAATATTGCTTGGATCCACCTTCCGATTAATCAACAAAATGATAGCTGCCCTTTTTCCTTGGCCTTGCCTCCGGATAAACTTCAGCATATCCCAGCGCAGCCATAGCATATACCTGATGATCAGCCGGTACACCAAAGGAATCAAGAAGTGTTCTTATCTCTGCAATATCCTGCAGATCCTTCAGCTGGTTGATCCAGACGGAGCCGATCCCAAGCTCATGGGCCATTAAGAAGATGTTCTGCATTGCGCAGGCACAGTCCGCCACGCTATTTCGATTCTCCCTGTCATTGGAGACGATTATCATAACCTGGGCATTATAGAAATTATAATTTTGATTCCCCAGGTGCTTTCCCATGAGCTCATAAAGTGCTTGTATCTTCTCCTTATTTCTCAATACGGTAAAATGCCAGCTTTGTCTGTTCATACCACTGGGGGCATAAATTGCCGCTGTGATAATCTGATCCAGGTCCTCCTGCTTTATGGCTTGATCCGTAAAGGAACGAACAGATCGTCTTGTGATTATGTTCTCCAATACATGGTTCATACTTATCTCTCCCTTTATTTAAATATATAAATTGATTAAAATATAAATTAACATATAAATAGATTTATTGGGGGATATCCACAGTGCAGTTAGGGCATTTTGTTGCTTCGATATGAATATCTGTAAAGCAGCGGGGACACTTCTTGGTTGTTGCAGGGGTCTGTTCCGGCTTTTTCAACTTATTGATCCAACGAACAAGAAGGAATACGATAAAAGCCATAATGATAAAGTTCAGCACACCTGAAATAAATACCCCATAATTAATGGTTGCTGCTCCTGCAGCCTTGGCTGCCTCAAGAGTAGCATAATCTTTACCATCCAAAGCAATAAACCAATCGTTGAAGCTGATGTTTTTGGTAAAGATACTTAAAAAAGGCATAAATATATCATTTACCAAAGAATTAACAATACTGCTAAAGGCGCCACCGATAATGATACCTACTGCAAGATCAATCATATTTCCCTTGAGGGCAAACTTTTTAAATTCCTTTAACATATTTCGCATATATTCTATTCTCCTTAAGTGCATCATACTCACATTCCTTTTTATTGTTTCACAGCTCGGTAAGAATAATACCTATTGCAAGTAATATTGCTCCTACCAAGAGCATGAAGATAAGAAACCTCATGCTGCTGTTTCTATTTTTAAAGTTTTCTTCAGTTTATCTCTGTGACAGATTTGGCTCCAACACTCCTTGACTGAAAATAATTTAGGTCCGATGAATTATTTTTCTGTCCTAATATGGAGAGTCCACCCATAAGCAGGCACAACACTCCGGCATACACCAGGGTATCGTTGAATTCTCGATTAGTTACCATGGAGATTGCTCCCGCTCCTTATAGCTTCCTAACGGGGTGTCTGAGGATGGTTTTCATCTTTTGGGCTGCTGTTTTTCTTGGGTCCGAGAGGTAAATTTCATGGTGCCGACGTTCCTCATTGATGTCTATGGCATAGCCGCTTTGAATAGCAAAGCTGTCCATTCTTGCTACTGTTGCAGGCTCATCATCATAAGGCCCCAGATGCATCACCTGGACACATAAACCCTCTCTGATTGTATACAGACTTGCCCGACTGACATCAAGCTCCGGCTTCTTCCTGGCCAGCGCATACTTAGCTGCTTCAAATATCTCCGCTGTTACGAAATCCGGCTGACGGATCAGCATGGTCCACAGGAATTTGCTCTTATCCGTAATAGGGGCGCCACCGCCTCTGAACTCATCATCCACACTCCAAAAACCTTCCAGCGGCGGCACAACATATTCAAGCACCGACTTGTTTCCCATCTTTATTGTATAGGACAAGCCATACAGCAATTCCACCGCTGCGGCATATTCCGGGCTATTGTTTGGATCGCCCTTCCCGTCAATTGCAAGAAATGTCATTGGTGGGACGTCAATGATGGAGGGGATAGTTTTCGGTTGGTACAGTTCCTTCTGCTCCTTCTTAAAATCTATGGGCATCCTTCATATCTCCTCTCAGGCAATGATTGGCAAGCCATATATCTCTGATATTCTTTCTGTTTCTAATATCCTGACTGCATATGGCAAGCCTGATATAACTAACCATATCTTACCACCAAAGAGCAAGACAATGCAATACCCATTAAATCCCCAAAAGAATATTCTGAGACAATTTCTTACCAACAGAAATAGAACATGGCAAGAATGGGGTCCAGTTCTTACATTCTTACCATGTCCTATTTAAATTATCTTGGAAGAGTTATACATCCTCCCGCCATTTGGCATATACGTGGCAGTCATAGTAGGTACCATCCTTGCTGATCCCGACCTTCTCTTCCGTCTTAACATACTCCATTCCAGCCTTCTGCATGACTCTGCCAGAGGCAATATTTAGAACATCATGCTTTGCCTGTATCCTCAGGTATCCAATCTCATAGAAGAGATAATGCATCACTGCCAACAAGGCTTCCGTCATGATGCCCTGGTTCCAATATTCCTTACCCATGCAGTAACCGACCTCACAGGACTCTGCTTGATCATCGGCAATCTCCAGGCTGATGGAACCTATGACACATCCTTTGTTTTTGTATTCCATTGCCCATACATAGACATTATTTCGGCGGTAGCTGTCCAACCAACTCTTTATTCGTCTGCGGGCAGCCTCCTCGCTGCTATAGGGTCCCCAGGAAAGATATTTACATACCTCGGGATCACCGGCCCAATTATGAAACATATCGGCTGCATCCTTTTCCTCGAAGCGCCGAAGAATCAGTCGTAATGTCTCAATGGTAACTGTCCCCTTATGCTGAATACTCATTATCCACATCCTGACTATTTAAGCGGCTTTTTATCCACAATAGCACCGCTTAAATCCACTCTCAGAAAATGCATATACGGGGACTTGTTTGATTATTCCTGAAATCCTTCGCTCAAAGCTTTACTTTCTAAGCTTTACTTTCGTTACTGTTCACACCCGATTTAACTTAATATTAAGATCTCTACAAAGGTTCCT
>JAJUHH010000393.1 GCA_029267975.1 Clostridiales bacterium | reverse complement strand
TGTTAAGCAGGGGAACATTAATATCCCAGCAGTTCTGGGTTGCAATATCCTTATAACCAGGAACCGCATATACGCCATAACCATCAGCGCCATTGATGGTTGCACCCTGGGTTAATACTGCAGGAAGTGTTTTCCATAGTTCGGAAGCGTATTTTTCAATAAGGTTGTTCTCGGGATCGTCCAAACGCAGATATGCACCCTTCTTGGCAAAGGAATTATATTCATTTGCACTCCAGGAGCAGGTGAAGTAAATGTCCACATCATCACCGCCATTGATGGCAAGAACAACATTGGTGTCAAAATCGCCCCAGGTTCCCCAGATGGGCTCTAAGGTAACGTTTAATTTTTCTTTCAGGTACTCATTTGCTTTCTCAAGTACTGCTGTATCATCGGTAACATTGCTGCCGTGAAGATACCACTTTAAGGTAACATGCTCGGAGATGTCAATGTCGGCTGCCGGTGCAGCAGCTTCCGGTGTGCTTTCCGGTGCTTTTGTTGCACTCGCACCCTGCGTTGCCTTAGGTGAATCGGTAGGAGATTCTCCTGTTTCCTTTGTACTGCTGCCGCATCCGGTAAGCATCGTGATAAGCAATGCAAGAGATAGAACAATGGATAGTACTTTCTTCATTTTTTACCCTCCCATAAGATTATGTATTCAATTAGGAATAAGCCATGATCGCTATTCCTGTTATCATATTACACAGGAAATGCTTTTTAGTCATGAAACGAAATTGGTATTTTTTGCTTACTCTTGTTCATTCCGTTTTTGCTTTTCCAAGTCCGGACAAAAATCAAGGCTACCCCAAATGCCCGCTTGCAAAGCACCGGTTAGCCCTGATTTTCAGAAAGAGGAAATGTTATTATGAGACTTAGCCCTTGACAGAACCAATGGTAAGTCCTGAGATAATATAGCGTTGGAAGAAGGGATAGGCAAAGGCAATGGGAATAACGATCAGCACCACCAGTGCCATGCGAAGACTCTCCTGGGGCAGCTGACTCATAATCTTTATAGCCTCAGGGCCAAGGAAGGCACTGTTCTTGATCAGAAAATCCACCTGATTTTGCTGCTTCATAAGCAGATATTGCAGCGGGAAGTACTTGGCATCCCTGAGATATAACATTGCAATAAACCATTCATTCCAAAAGGCCAGGGCATTTAACAGAGCAATAGTTGCAATACCGGGCTTAGAGATTGGAACAATGATTCTGAATAGGGTTTTGTACTCACTGCTTCCGTCAATGGCTGCAGCTTCAATCAACTCCGTAGGTACGGAGCTTTGGAAGAAGGTCCTCATAACAATGAAGTTAAAAGGATTGACTAACATGGGAACGATAAGAGCCTGATAATTATTACTTAAACCAAGTAAGTTCTTACAAACCATATAGGTCGGGGCAAGACCACCGCCAAAAAGCATGGTAAAGAAGCTAAAGAAAGTAAAGAACCTGCGGTATTTAAAATCCTGCCTGAATAAAGCATAGGAATACAGGATACAGATCAATACACTTAGGAAGGTTCCCACAATGGTAATAAAAAAGCTGTTGAAATAGGATCTCCAAAGCTGATCTCCGATATCGAATACATATTTAAAAGCTTCCAGAGACCATTCCACCGGCGTAAATGAGAAGCCAACCTGCCGTATACTCTCTTCCGATGAAAAGGAGATAATGATTACAAAAATAAAGGGTATGATGCATGCCAGGCAAAACATTACAAGCACAATATTAATCGCAATTTCAGCCGGTATACTTACCGCATTGAGTCTTCTTTTACGATGTGATAAGACAATTTCCTGATTTTGATTCATCTTCCCATACCTCCACAATTTACCGTGATCAGGCCTGTTCTACTAGAACAAGCTGCTTTCTTCATCAACCTTCCGAACAATCGTATTGGCCGCCATAATACAAATAAAGCCTACAACATTCTGCAAGAGACTGGCAGCTGTACTCATACCAATATTATTCGTTGCCATCAAGGCCCGATACACATAGGTATCAATTACCTGTGTTGTCGGGAATAAGGGGCCGGATTGCATGGGCACATTCCAGAATAGGCCGAAATCCGAGTTAAATATTCTACCCACACTCATAATAAATAAGATGATGATCATGGTCCGAAGATGCGGAATTGTAACAAAGCGGACCTGCTGCCACTTGCTGGCGCCATCAATAGCAGCCGCCTCGTATTGTGAGGTATCGATGCCGGTGATTGCTGCCAGGTAAAGAACTGTCGAATAGCCTACACTTTTCCACAAAAAGGAAATGGTTAAGATGATGGGCCAGGGCTTGTTATCATTATACCAGTTGGTAACCTCCATCCCCAGGCTTTGCTGCACGTGAACCAGTAAGCCCCTGGTGGGATCAAGAAATGCCATAACAAAGTAACTTGCCACAACCCAGCTTAGGAAATAAGGAAAAAACATCAAAGTCTGATAGGTCTTTGCAAGGGTCTTTTTCGTGATTTCACTAAGCATAATCGCAAAGGTTACAGAGATGATGGTTCCCAGAACGATCCATAAGGCATTATAGCCCAGGGTATTTCGGATCATTTGCCAGGAATCGGTGGTTGCAAACATAAACCTGAAATTCTTAAGCCCGGTCCATTTACTGTGCATAATATTGTTCCATAGTGACGGAGCCTTGGTATAAATCTTGTAGTCCTTGAAGGCCAGCACAATGCCAAACATGGGCAGGTATCTTAAAAGGATCAGCCAGATCGCACCTGGTAAAACCATGGTTAACAGAAGTAAAGTCTTCTTTCTTTTTGCCATTCTATCTCTCCCCCGTATCATTATTCGACTATCGTCTTGTACCATATTTTATCTCATATACTGCTGTAACCATTTTACACAATTGCCGTCAAAAGGTCATGAAACCAAGTTGCTATTTTTTGCTTCTTATTGTTCACTCTTTGCCGCTTGCTAAAACTCATCCTCCAGACGCATCTTATATACTTCATAATCCCAGCGAGTCTCCTCTGACAGCTTCTCATACTCATTCTCATACTCTCGCAGGGCATATTCATCCCTGAGTCTTGACTGCATCTGGCTTTGATAGCCCGAGCGTACTGCTCTGGCATAGCGTTCCAGACAGGTGCTGCGCAGATATTCCAGATCACCGAAGCAGATCTCATCAAACTGCTTTCTCATGAAATCAAGCAGCTCATCATCCGTCAGTTCGTCCTGGGTCTCGTTCTTATAGGTATAGAAGATATCCTGCAGTTCTGCTAAGGTATCCGCATACATATCCTGTTG
>JAJUHH010000392.1 GCA_029267975.1 Clostridiales bacterium | reverse complement strand
CCTGGTAATTGGTCAGTAGAGAAAAACAGTCTATTCCCAATTGCTGCTCCATCGGGCCAAAATCATAATCAAACAGCGCTTTCCATATCCTAAAATCATTTTTCGCAAACTGATTGACAGAGCCTTCTCTGGCTCCCACCTTCTCACAGGTGATGCTAAAGGGATTCTCTGTTGTGATCAGCAAAAAGGCCAGGTAATTGTGCCACAAATTTCTGTTAAAGCCATATTCCGTTGCCAGCTTAAGAAGCTCATGAACCCACTGATAAAGGTCAGAAATGATCTCATCCTTATGCAGCTTGTGCCGGGGGGCAACTCCTGCCTTCCCGTCATTTGCTTCCAAGCCGCCCTCCGTCCCGCTGCTTTGGCTGAGGGTCCTGGTAAGGTCAGCCAGGCGCAGCAGCAAACAGTTCTTATCTAAATTCTTATAAACCATAAGCCTGGATACTAAGCGGTACATTCTTAAGTTCTCCTTTGAATAAGCATGCAAATGACAGCTACATTCTCTCCGGTGCTTTAAAGCCAAGCAAATCGATGCAGGTTAAAAGAATATCCTGTACCAGGGTAATTAAGCTGATCCAGGAAGACTGCTTGCGTACATCTTCTTCCGCAATAATCTTCGTATCATGATAAAAGCCGTTAAATACATTGGCAAGATCATAGATATAGGCACAGATACGATGGGGTGCCAGCTCCTCATAGGCTGAGGTAAGCATCTCATTATATTTTGTCAGCTGCAGCATCAGCTGTTCTTCTGCAGGGGAGGCAGCCGGAAGGATTCGGGTATCCTCTGCCTTTCTTCCCAGCTCTGCATATTTAGCCAGAATAGACTTAATACGAACAATGGTATAGAGGATGTAGGGACCGGTGTCTCCTTCAAAGGAGGTAAAGCGATCTACATCAAATACATAATCCTTGGAGATCTGATTGGATAGATCCCCATATTTGATTGCCGCAAGACCGATCTGAGGAGCAATCACCTTTGCTTCCTCCTCATCCATACGGTTACTTTCCATAATCTTTTTATATACTTCATCATTGACACCCTTGATCAGGTTATCTAGGCGCATTACGCCGCCTTCCCTGGTCTTAAAGGGCTTACCGTCTTTGCCGTTCATGGTACCATAGCCGATATGGGTTAGCTTAGTATTTTCCTCCACCAGCTTGGTTTTTCTTGCACAACGGAAGACCGTCTCAAAATGAAGCTCCTGACGCTTATCTGTCACATAAATGATATGATCGGGGTGGAAGAGCTTCATACGCTCAATAATGGTTGCCAGATCCGTAGAGGGATATAAAGCAGCACCATCTGATTTTAAAATCATACAGGGGGGTATCTCCCTGGTATCCGTCTCTTCCTTTACATCCACTACCAGCGCACCTTCACTGATGTAGGCATAGTTATTATCTTTAAAATATTGCACCATCTCAGGAATATAGGGCTGAACGTCACTTTCCTTCTTCCAGAGATCAAAGGATACGTCCAGGGCATCATATAATCTCTTTACATCTGTGACCGAAACCTCCATCATATGATTCCAGATAGCGGTATAACCCCTGTGTCCATTCTGCAGCTGATAGGTGACCTGTTTTGCTTCCTCACGGAATTCCGGATGCTCCTTGGAGTATTCACTGGCAGCCGGATAGATCTCTTCTAATTCAGTAATGGTAAAGGGAGCTTCCTTGGGATATTCTCCCTGATAATTATCATCAAAATAAACCAAGTCCGGTTTGCGTCTCTTTAATTCAAGGATAATCAGACCCATCTGGGTACCCCAGTCGCCAAGATGTGCATCCCCGGTTACCTGATTACCGAAATACTTCAATATCCTCTTGATACTCTCACCGATAATGGCAGAACGAAGGTGTCCAACATGAAGGGGCTTAGCGATATTCGGTCCGCCGTAATCGATCATGATCTTCTCAGGATTCTGCTCCCTACCTACCCCGTAACGCTCATCTGACTTCAGTTGATTAATAAAATCCGCCAGAAATTCATCACTCAGGGTTATATTGATAAATCCGGGCATAATCGCTGCAACTTCTTTGAACATGCCACTTGATTGTAAGTGTTCCACAATCTCCTGTGCAATCTTAATTGGTGCTGTTTTATATTGCTTCGCCGCTGCCAATGCGCCGTTACATTGGTATTGGCATAGATCCGGCCGATTAGAGACGGTTACAATTGCATATTTTTCTTCATAGCCCTTCTGCACAAAGGCTTCCTTTACATTCTCGGTAATTATTTCGATTATTGTCTTCATAATCCTACCTGCGCCTTTCTATTCTTTCTTGTTTTTAATACTTTATCATAGATGATTTGTATTGTCATCATGAATTTTCCTGAAAAATGGCTTTCTTCCATCAGGTAAAGTTATATGAAAATCATGAATAATTTGTGTTTTTTGACAAAATTATCAATATTTCCACTGTTATTTTTTTGAATTATATTGTATTATTATATAATAATTACCATAAGTAAATTCACGATTTAATTCAGGCTTCATAAGAAAACCGGAGATCATCTGGAATATGAAAGGAGAACTATCATGTTCGGACTTTATTTTGGTAACTACCTGGTGGAAAGAAATAGGATTTCGGGAGCACAATTAAATGATTTGATGCAGATACAGCAGAATACCGGTGCAAAATTGGGTACCATAGCGGTAACTGAAAAGCTGCTTACCCCAAAGCAGGCGGATGAGATTAACTCCATTCAGAGACTTCAGGATCGCAGGTTCGGCGACATTGCTGTGGAGAAGGGCTATCTGCTTCGTGAAGAAGTCAATTATCTGCTGAATATGCAGGGTAATTCCTATTTAAGATTGGTACAGTTAATTGTAGAACACAAGATACTTACCATGGATGAGATCGATCAATGTCTAGAAGCGTACAAGGATGATTATAACCTGACCGATGATGACCTGGAAGCCTTAAAGTCAGATGATCCGGACCGTATCATACCGGTTTTTGTCAAGGAGGATGCTTCCATAGGCGGCGATTACCTACATATGGCCATAAGAAATGTAATTCGTTTTATCCACAAGGATACCATCATGAAGCGGTCCTATAAGACAAAGGAATATTCCTTTCGCGCAATGGCTACCCAGCAACTGATCGGTGATCATTCCATTTTCGTTGGTTTTGCCGGCAACGATGATGCTCTTTTGGCAATCGCCAGACCCTTTGCCAAAGAAGATTTTCCTGCCCTTGACGAGGATGCTTTTGATTCTGTATGCGAATTTATTAATTGCACCAATG
>JAJUHH010000391.1 GCA_029267975.1 Clostridiales bacterium | reverse complement strand
TTTGCTGCTCCTCTAGAAAATAATTAGGTTCGCTTCCCCGTTCATTAATAAAATATTCGCATAATCTCAAATAACGCTCTTCACCGGTTACACGATATAATTTCATCAGTGCCAGTTCAATCTCAGGATGTCCGGGAATTCCCCTTACTTTATCCTTACCGAAGCGCCGGTCAATATGATCTGCCATCCTGATCATTACCTTCAGCAGACGGTCCTTACCTGTTGCTTCATAGTAGGCACAGGCTGCTTCTATCATATGACCTGCACAGTAAAGTTCATGTGCTTCCTGGAGATTTGTCCAGCGTTTGTCTGGCTCCTTCACTGTAAAGAAGGTATTTAAATAACCATCCTCCTGCTGCGCTTTTTCAATGTATCCAATGATCTCATCCACCGTTTCTTCCAGCTTTTCATCCGGTGAATTCATCAGGGAATAGGCACAGGCCTCCAGCCATTTGGCCAGATCACTGTCCTGAAATACGAAACCATAAAACTCCCCCTTTGAAACACCGGCTGCAATTCTGAAATTCTCGATAGCATGGGACTTATCCGCGTCGGGAATTTGGTCCTCCAGCATGGCATGCTGATAAGGGATAACCTCCTCCCTTACCAGTCTGCGATAGTGTGACCAGAATCGATCCTCGATTTTAAACTTTGTGTGGTCAACTGCCTTTGTCTGCTTCATATGAATCCTCCCTGTTAATATGTTCACATTTCCAGATTAAGAATGAAAGCTCGCCGGGGATTTACTTCTTTTCTTCCCCTTATTCCTGCGAAAGAAGGTATCAATAATAAAGATACCCAGGGCAATGGCGCCTGCAATCTGGAAGGTTTCAAAGAAATAATAAGTGGTCTTGTCCACTTCATTGTCCACAATACTCTGTACAATCTGATACATCCCCGCACCGGGAACCATAGGGATGACTCCAGGAATTAAGAACATCGTTACCGGTGTCTTATAAACCCTGGCCAGTATGTGGGAGCTTAAGGCAACAAATAAAGTTGCAGTCAGGGTCGCCAGCACCTTATCGTCCATCAGTTTCAGACTGATCAGATAGATGAACCAGCCGAAGCTGCCTGTCATACCTGCATGTATGATATATTTTCTCGGCAGATAAAAAATAATGGAAAAGGCTGCAGTCGCAAAAAATGCACTAATCCCTTGTATGATCATAATCAGAATATCCTTTCCACAAAGTTAAAGAAGCCCAGACCAAGTCCCACACCAACAGCAATGCCTAAGGAAATGACAAAGGCTTCCACTGCCCGGGAGGTTCCGGAATTATAGTCCCCCTGAAGGGTATCCCTGATTGCATTCGTAATAGGAACCCCTGGAACCAGCGGCATGATGGATCCAATGATAATAAGATTACGGTTGGTATCTGCAAAATGCTTTGTCAGGACCATGGTCAAAAAGGCCAACACAAAGCTCTTGGCCGCATCCAGAATAAAGGCACTTCCAATGCGGTTATCCGATAGCTTATCGATTAAAACAATAAATATTCCATTGATCACAGCAATGACACAGTCCATGAGGCTTCCGCCGAAGAGGCCAACAAAGCCGGCCATGGACACCAGTATTGCAATGGATAAGATAAACCCAGAATAGATCTTACTGCTTCGAATCTCCTCCAGCCGAAGAATCGCTTCCTCCGGCTGCATGCAACCGTCGCAGAGATCTCTTGAAATCTGATTAACATCATTAATTCGGCTTAGGTTATTGGAACGGTTGCTGATCCGCTTCACACCGGTAATGGTCTCAATGGATGCATCACTTAGGGATGCAATGATGCCTGTTGTCGTAGCATAAACCTCCACCGAGGAAAGCCCGGAGGATTTTAGTATTCGTATCATTGTATCTTCCACCCGGTATGTTTCCGCTCCGCTCTGAGCCATAATCTCACCGGCTAACATTGCCGCTTGAAAGAGCGCCTTATAGTTCATATGTGTATTCTCCTGTGAGAAATTTTACTAAGCTTAAAGTTTAAACAGTTTACACCGAGGCTTGTGCAGACACAAACACTCCGGTGTGAAATATGCTTTTGATTCTTCACATTATATTCCTGCATAGTTTACCACACATGAGATCACAATTCACTATTTTTTTGGGATTATTTTAAGGTCAAAATCTCATCAATATTGTCCTCAGTTACAATCACATGTGGCTTGCGGATATACTTGCCATCGATAAGCTCAATGTGCTCCGGAAGCTTCTTATGAAAGATTACAGAGTAAGCCAGCTCAATGATTCCCTCTGCCTGGCCCTTGCTGTCATTTAAAACTGTTCCGATCATATCCTTGTTTTTTACAGCCTCAAGCCCTACGTCCGTTCCGTCAATCCCAATCACCTTGGGAGGTCTGGCCGGCTTTTCCTTCTTGATGGCATCTATTGCCCCCAGAGCCATATCGTCGTTGTTCGCAATCACAAGTTCAATCTCATCCGGATATTGCTTCAGCCATTGTGACATTCGGGTCTCCCCCTGGGCCCGGATCCAGTTTGCAATCTCATCCCCAAGCTTCTCTACCTGTATTCCTGCCTCCATAATGGTCTTAATCACATATTCCGTACGGATGGAGGAATCCTGATGACCGGCCTCTCCCTCCAGCATGACATACTGAAGCACACCGTCACCGTTTTTGTCAATGGACGCAAAATCCTCCTGGCACATCTGGGCCACAATCTGCCCCTGCATAATCCCTGATTCCAGGGCTACCGCTCCTACATAGAAGAGCTTGTTCCAGCGTTCCAGATCCTGCTCCACCAGCTCTCTGTTAAAGAAGATCACTGGAATATCCGCATTCATAGCCATATCAATGGCAGTGGTGGCATCGGTACGGTCAACCAGATTGATGCACAGGATATCATAATCTTTATTGATAAATTCCTCCACCTGATAATTCTGTGTCATTTGGCTGCTGCCGGCACTGACAATATCCAGGGTAATGGTTATTCCCTTCTCCTGTTCCAGTCGCTTTGCTTCCTCTATGAGGCTCTCTGTGAGACTGGAGATAAAGGTGTCATACTGATTATAAATACTGACACCAACCCGCATACCTTTCCGTTCACCATTCTCTCTTTTCTGTTCCTTGCTAAACCCACTGAAGATATAAACAATAACAATACAAATCATCAGTGCAACAATGATTACCGGTAATATAGTCCTCTTTAAAGATATAAAAACCCCTCCCAACAGCCGATACCCCCAAAGCAAAGCAGCGGCTTAATATTCACACACTAACTTATTGTACAATTGGAAATACCAATCTTTGATTTCGCGGCAGAT
>JAJUHH010000390.1 GCA_029267975.1 Clostridiales bacterium | reverse complement strand
GTATTGTACATCTGCTCACCGGTTTGGTTGTAAAGGCATATCAGCTGATCAAAGCCAAGGACTATATCGCAATTATTTATGATGCACTTTCCTGGTTTGTTTTGATTATTTGCTGTACAGTCATTCTGTGTTCCATGGATATGATTCAGTCCATCCTTGGAGTTACCATGGAGATACCGGGGAATATTATTACAATCTGCACAATAGCAGCTTTGATTTGTTCCCTGATCATTATTGCTACCAATGGACGGGAGTCCCGTAATCCTTTCAAGAGATTCTTAAAGGGCTTATATGCTTTTTACGGAATTTCCGGATATCTGGGCGATGTATTATCTTATTCCCGACTGCTTGCCTTAGGATTGGCAGCCGGCGTTATCAGCTCCGTTGTCAATAAGATGGCAGCCATGGTCGGCGGAGGTATTATCGGTCCATTTATATTTATTATAGTTATTTTATTTGGTCATGGCCTGAATTTTGCAATCAGTGTTTTGGGTGCCTATGTCCATACCAACCGTTTACAATATGTAGAGTTCTTTGGAAAGTTTTATAGTGGTGGAGGCAGAGCCTTCAATCCATTTAGCGTAAAAACAAAATATTATAAGATTAAGGAGAACGTGAAAAATGAAATTTGATCTTGATACCTTAGGAATTGTATTAGCTTTATTAGGAGCAGCTTTAGCTGCATTGTTACCCGGAATTGGTTCTGCAAGGGGTGTAGGTATGGCCGGTGAGGCAGGTGCAGGAGTTGTAACTGAGGATCCCGCTAAGTTTGGTAAAGCACTTGTACTTCAGCTGTTACCCGGTACACAGGGTATGTATGGTCTGATTATCGCCTTCATTACCTTTACTCAGATCGGTGTACTTGGTGGAAGTGGTGATATTTCCTTTGCTAAAGGTTTATTATATTTTGCAGCTTGCCTTCCCATGGCAATTGTAGGTTATGACTCAGCAATCCGTCAGGCCAAGGCTTCTGTTGCTTCTATGGGTATTCTGGCAAAGAAACCGGAAGCATTCGGTAAATCCATTATCTTCCCTGCGATGGTTGAGACCTATGCAATTCTTGCGTTACTTATCTCTATCCTGGCTGTTACCGGAGTGAATGGTATCAACATTTAATTAATAATGAAAGGTTAAGTGTTCCTATGACTGGATTAGAAAAGATATTGAAGGCGATTGAGGCGGATGCCCAAAAAGAGGCGGATGCAGTGATCGCTAAGGCGAAGAGTGAGGCAGACGAAATTCTGGCCGCTGCCAGGAAGGAAGCGGAGCAAAAGAGCCGCCAGATAGCCGAGAAATCAGAAGCAGATGTTAAGGCAGTACTTAGCCGTGCAGAATCCTCCGCCGCATTACAGGAGAAAAAAATCATCCTGGATGCAAAACAGCAGATTATCAGCAATATCATCACCAGTGCAAGAAATAAACTGGCAGAGCTGCCTAACGCAGAATATACTGAGATCATTTTATCTATGATCAAAAAGTATGCCCACAAGGAAGCGGGTAAGATTGTTTTCTCTGGGCGTGACAGGAAGAGATTGACCCCGGATTTTACTGACCGATTAGTACAAGTGCTTCAGGACAAGCCGGGCGCCGCACTTACGATTGTGGAGGAAGAGTCTTCCTTTGATGGAGGCTTTCTGCTGGTCTATGGTGATATTGAGGAGAATTGTTCCTTTGACGCCTTATTTGCAGAGGAAAAAGATACTCTTCAGGATAAAGTAAATTCATTGTTGTTCGACTAAGGAACCGGAGAGAGGTGATGACATGGCTGAGAACCAATATTTATATGCGGTCGCCCGTATCCGCAGCAAGGAAACGGCACTGCTTAATAAGGGTGATCTGGATCAGCTGATGAATTGTAAAAATGAAGCGCAGTGTCTTCGGTTATTAGCCGATAAAGGATGGGGCAGATCAGGAGATGAAAATGCCGACCAGATGCTAGGGATAGAAAGGGAAAAAACCTGGAACCTCATAGGCGAGATGGTGGATGATCTATCGGTATTTGATACATTTTTGATCGGAAATGACTTTCATAATCTGAAAGCAGCCATCAAGCAGGTTTATTCCAATACTGATTTTCAGGATATATATATTACGCAGGGAACCACGGATCCGAAACTGATTCTTCAGGCGGTCAAAGAACATAATTTCACGGATCTTCCCGAGCATCTTCAAAGCTGTGTGGAAGAAGCCTATGAGGTGATGATGCACACAGGAGACAGTGGTTTGTGTGATATTATCATTGATAAAGCATCCCTGGAAGCCACACTGAAAAAAGGAAAAGCAACGAAGAATGAGCTTTTGGCCCTTTATGCCGAATTGAAGGTTGCGGCAGCAAATATCAATATTGCCCTCCGCAGCTGTAAGACAGGTAAAGACGAAGCATTTTTAAACAGGGCAATGGCAGAATGCGATAGTTTGAACAAAAAAGAGTTAATAGCGGCAACTTTAGAAGGTATGGATGCGATCTATAATTATCTGTTGAATACGGAATATGCGGACGCAGTGGGTGCGATTAAGGAATCCTCCTCCGCCTTTGAACGTTGGTGTGATAACCTGATTATCAGACAGATAAAGCCGCAGAAATTTAATCCTTTTTCCCTCTCACCTTTGGCTGCTTACATATTGGCCAGAGAGAACGAGATAAAGACAGTCAGGATTATCCTGTCAGGAAAAAGAAATGATATTACGGACAATCAGATCCGGGAAAGGCTGAGGGAGATGTATGTATAAGGTAGCTGTACTTGGTGATCGTGACAGTATCTATGGCTTCGCTGCCCTTGGTTTAGATACTTATTCTGTGATCGGGCATGAAGAAGCCTCTAAGACCTTAAAGAAGCTGGCAGAAGGTCAATATGCGGTAATCTATATCACCGAAAGCCTGCAGGCAGAATTGGAAAGTGATATTGATCGTTATGTTACGGATTATCTGCCCGCAATTATTCCCATCCCGGGTGTATCCGGGAATACGGGCATGGGTATGCGTAATGTAAAGAAATCCGTGGAACGTGCGGTTGGTTCTGATATAATATTCAATAACTAAGATGTCGCCTTGCGGCATTACGAAAGGTATGGTTATTAATTATGAGTAAAGGCACAATAAAGAAGGTTGCCGGTCCTTTGGTGGTTGCTGAGGGAATGCGCGATGCCAATATGTTTGACGTGGTTCGCGTAAGTGAGCAGCGCCTCATCGGTGAGATCATCGAGATCCATGGTGACAAGGCATCCATTCAGGTATACGAGGAAACTTCAGGACTCGGACCCGGAGAACCGGTAGAGTCCACCGGAGCTCCT
>JAJUHH010000389.1 GCA_029267975.1 Clostridiales bacterium | reverse complement strand
GGATTCCTCTTCGATAATATTAATATAATCCGCCTTTTGCTCTTCCGTAAGATTTCCATACTTTAAAAGCTTTGCAAACCCTGCAATGGAGACAATGGGTGTTTTAAACTCGTGGGAAAAATTATTAATAAAATCAGATCGGAGCATCTCTGTCTTCTCAAGCTCCTCTGCCATATGGTTAAAGCTATCTGTTAACTCCTGGAAGGTAGGGTGCCTGTCCACTAATTTACCGAACTGCAGACGTGTCTTATAGTTGCCGGAAGCCAGTCGGTTCATGGCATTGATAAAAGAATTGACCGGCTTAAGGGGAATACGGCAGGTCACTGCTGTCAGTAAGGAACCCAGAAGTACACTTGCGATCATGATATTCGTAATTAGATGATCAACCCTGGGGACATCGTTACCATGCTTTAAAACACCCTTATGAATCAAAAAGATGATTGCTCCTCCTACGATTAGCATGGTCATAATGAAAAAGCAAAATACAACGGATGAAAATAATATGGTCAGGGCCAAGCGTTGTTTCCTCTCTATACTTTTCATACCTTCTTCACCGCCTTATACCCCAGCCCCCGGACCGATTCTAATTCGAATTCCTCCCAGCCTTCAAATCTCTTGCGAAGTCTGCCGATATGCACTGTCACCGTTTCCCAACCGGATTCGCTGTCATTTCCCCAGATTTCATCCATTAGCTGAATACGAGTAAATATCTTACC
The DNA here is from genome assembly GCA_029267975.1 of Clostridiales bacterium. Lineage (GTDB taxonomy): Bacteria > Bacillota > Clostridia > Lachnospirales > Lachnospiraceae > Mobilitalea. The sequence goes on along the minus strand of JAJUHH010000389.1, from coordinate 2,578 downwards.
CGGATAGGATAGCAGCTTATAAAGAAGCAAGAACTCTTTTTGCGGAAGCTCTTGTACCTCATTTCCCTTCGTTACTGTAAAGCTATTGTAGTCCAGTATTACATCACCAATGACAATTTTCTGTTCGTTCGCAATCTGAGCACGCCGTAAAAGGGCTTTAATTCGTAAGATCATTTCCGCTGCATCAAAGGGCTTTGTCATATAATCGTCCGTACCCACCAGGAAGCCCTTATGCTTGTCCTCTGGCAGCTGCTTCGCAGAAACCATCAGAATCGGCAGGTTATTATTACTTTCACGCAGTGTCCTTGTGAATTCATAACCATCCATCTCAGGCATCATAATGTCCAGAACTACAAGATCAATATGCTCTTTGTCCATCACATCAAGAGCTTCCTCACCATTGGTAGCGGTTAGTACTGTATAATTCTCTGCTGCCAGTATAGCTTCTATATATCTTCGTGTGTTTTTATCATCATCAACAACCAAAATATGAACCATAGTCTTCTCCTCACATGAAACCTTACTGACTCATGTCGAGTCCTTACCGAATGTATTTCAACTTTTCATAACTACCATATTAATCAAATATTATAGCTTAACTATATAGTAAAGTCTATGGATTTGCAACATTACTCCCATTCTGTCTCATCGACCACATTTTATCACTATTATATCTACAGAAAAATACCCTCGATCCTGTTCCATGAACATAGATCGAGGGTATCGCTAATCCATATAATGTACTTGCAAATGCAATACTGCTGCCGTTTAGGCACTTTCCTTGTTAAACAGCTCTTACAACGGGAACCCATAACTCCATTTCATAGTCAGGTCTTCCCATATCTCCATCATAATAAACCTCGAAGTCAGGAGTTCCGGCATGCTTGTATCCTTGCTCCGGGAAGAATATCTCCATTACATATTTCCATCCTTCCTGAATACATTTGGGAACAGGCCCTTTCAGCTTGACAATAGCATATTCTGCCTCAGGTATGTCTAAAGTATCAAGTCCCAGCTCTTTTGCCCTATCTTCGTCCTTTACATCAAAGCCAGCCATGTAATTAATAACACTCACATCTTCGGTTTCAAAGCATACCCCAAAGCTTTGCCCACTTCCCAATCTCACCAATTTATCCGGGGATGCTTTCTCAAACAGGGTGTCCCAGATATCCGGGCATTTGCTGTTATCAATACCTATAGCCTTTACTCCTGCAATTTTAAATGCTCCTTTTTTCTCGATCTTAATGTCCATGTTTTTTCCTCCTTGAATAGTTAATGATAATCGAATGGAAGAAAAGACTTTAAATACCGCTCCATTTCTGACTTCACTGGGTGTAAAGTTATGAAATTTTTTAAAAGCAAGCGCAAAAGCATCTGCAGATTCGTATCCATATTTTACTGCAATATCAATCACTCTTTCTGTTGTTTCTCTCAAGTCTATCGCAGCTTTTGTGAGCTTTCGAAGCCTGATATACTCGCTTAAAGAGTAATCCGCCAAAATTGAAAATATCCTGCAGAACAAGGGATAGGAATAGCCGGATAAATGTGCTATCTTCTTTTCGTCAATTTCATCGTCCAACACACTTTCAATGTAGTCGATGGTTTGGTTAAATGCGTGTATCATATCTGTCTTACCTCCTTTCATCCATAATTCTATAACTATCAAGAGACCATTTCCCAATAATTGCTGTACAAAAATTATGGGATACCTGTGCCAGCCAGCTGCCGTATTGACTGCCCATGAAACATCGTCAAAGGTGTGCTCTTCTCCTTTTCAATATGATCAAAGTCCTGATTTTCTCTATGCCTTATCCCTTGGAGCTGCAGCATATAAGAAGCGTCCATAACCAATCTCTGCTGCATTTTTCATTAATTCTCCGTTTAGCCATAGTGCAATATCAGTAAAGCTTCTATCCTCTAAGGGCCATTTGGCATAATGTTTTGATTGCATATCTGCGTCCGATAAATCCTTCAATCTGACTACCCATTGGTCATGCAAAGATGCTATGGCTGCTTTTGCCTCTTCAACACTTCCAGGCCAAGAGACAGCTCCCTTTCTTAAGGTACCCTCCCCAAAGTTTATATCCAGTGCACTACTCCACCAATATATCATATGCCACATAATCCATGCAATACTGGCTGGTCCTATCTCATACTGGGTAAGCTTATGTTCCTTTCGCAGCCTGGCAATCAATTTTCCTATTTTTACACAGTCCATGCTAACACCTCCATTTCTATTTAGTATAACATACTTATAAAAAGCATGTCACCCTCCTATCGATGGAGCCTTGCATAACCGTGCCCCTTATGGAAACTGAAGTTACTTCCTATCATTTATAACCAGATTTAACGAATCCACTGTAATCACCTCGGATCAAGTATAAAACAAGATGCCCCAGAATATAATCCACGATCCGTAGACCTGTCAATCCTGATGAAATACAGCTTGATATTTAATCTGTCGATATCCCTTAGCATATTCACATTTCATTCATGCTCCTGCGATGCTACCAAACTACCTTCTCATTGTACGAAGCTGCCAGCAGCACAAGGAAGCTGCGATACAGCATATACCAGC
>JAJUHH010000388.1 GCA_029267975.1 Clostridiales bacterium | reverse complement strand
CGTGGATATGGCCTGATCGATTGGTTAAAGGCCTATACCTATCTCAATGGAAACTATCCATATTTATATACCTTATGGTTTTTAAGAGATTTATTTCTCATGAATATGGCAGCGCTTGCCATAAAGAAGCTGGTGGATCAGACTCCTAGGATCGTGCTGCTTTTGTCAATGATTTTGTGGCTTGGAGATATTTCTATTCCTTATTTGGACAAGCAGGCACTTGTATTTTTTATCCTGGGCTATTATGTGGTGAAATACCGAATGGATATTAATAAAATTGACCATATCAACTGGGCTTTGCTGCCAGTAACCTATGCTGTATTTCTTCTTCTTGATTATTGTCTTAGCTATACCTATCCAATCATCCACCAGGTGAATGTTATGATTGGGATCACCTTCTTTATAAAACTATCAGGGAGACTGATCAATTCCCAGCTGGGGAATGGATTATTACGTTTGTCAGAGTATTCCTTTATCATATATGTATTTCATGAGATGAATCTTTCCATGCTGAGAAAAATATGTTCCCTCATATTATCTCAAACTTTGCTCATACAGCTCCTGGAATACTTTTTGATCCCTATCCTTGTCATTATGGAATGTATTATATTCGGCATGTTATTTCGTAAAATCAGCCCAGGCTTATATGCCTATGCAATCGGAGGTCGAACTAACAAATGAAGCAGAGTCAGAGCTTATGTGTTGCCTATTCGGCAGATGACAATTATGCAAAATACCTTGGCATCTCCATGCTGTCATTATTTCTAAGCAACAAAGACTTTGCAGCAATCCAGGTCTTTGTGCTTGATTGCGGCATCGGGGATGGGAATAAGGAAAAACTCAGGTCATTGGCAAAGGAGTATAAGCGTAATATTGAGTTTAGATCCATGGAGAGGGCTGTTTCCGGGCTGGAGCTTACGATGGGTGCAAGAAAGATATCCATTGCTTCCTATGCCAGATTATTTTTATCAAGTATAATTCCCAAGGAGTATGACAGGGTACTTTATCTGGATTGTGATACGATCGTCCTGGACAGCCTGTTAATGCTCTGGAACTTTGAGCTGCAGGACTACCTTGTGGCAGGTGTTCGGGATACGGTTGACAGCTTCTTCCTTAAGAAGATCGGTTTGAAGGGTGAGGATTATTATATCAATGCCGGAATTCTCCTGATCAACCTGGCTGAATGGAGAGAAAAGCATATGGAACAGCGATTTATGGAAGTGATTAAGTCCTTTGGGGGAAAGGTACCTCATCACGATCAAGGTACCATCAATGCAGCTTGCAGCAATATGAAGCTGATTGTCTCTCCCAGATATAATGTAACCTCGAATATTTATTCCTTCTCTGCAAAGACAATTAAAAACATTTATTTTATGGAAAGCTTTTATTCACAACAGGAGCTTGATGAGGCGAAAAGCAATCCTGCCATACTTCATTTTACAACCGGTTTGGTGGGAAGGCCCTGGGAAGAGAAGTGTTCCCACCCCAGAAAGGATGCTTATTATAGGGTTGCACAGCTATCCCCCTGGAAAAACGATCCTCTATTGCCGGACAGCAGAAAGTTTTCCGTTAAAGCCTTTGCGGCCTTTTACAAATATACGCCCCATGTTTTATCTGAGACAAGCTATCGTTTGCTTAGTATGCTGATACATTTTCGTGAGTAGCAGGGACTAGTAAATATTTCTCATAGAAAGTTATTAGTTGTTTGGTTCAGTTGACATATTGTAGTAATTTAGGTAAAATTTAAGTATTGGTGCAAATTATACCAATAAACACTTCGTATTACGAAAGAAGGAGCGTATTGTATGAAAAGGCAAATGAGTAGAAAGAAAGTACTAGTATTGATGGCCCTGATTTTCGCGTTAGTAGCAAGTTATGTTATTGGACCGGTTTCAGTGGCTGAAGCAGCAACAAAGAAGACTGCTCTTAGTGAAACAGAAATGACAATTCCTGTCGGTAAAGTTACCAACAAGGCTTCCTGGGTATTAGATACCTATGGAATTGGAACCGGACGTAAGCTTACCGTTGAGAATCCGGTTAAGGGAGCAACCTATCAATTTACCTCCAGCAATACCAAGGTAGTAAAGATCAGCAAGGACGGCGGATATCTGACCGGTGTTAAAGCAGGAACTGCAACAATTACCTGTACACAGACTTTAAAGAACAAGAAAACCACCATTGGTAAATGCAAGGTAACAGTAAAGAAGGCATCCTTATCAGCGAATAAGTATGATAATGTATTTGCAATTGGTAAGGGTGAAGGTACTGTTGCTGATTATTTTGTAGGTTTTGAGCCTCTGTATACCATCGCATTCCGTAATCCCGATGCAACTTATACCCTGACCTCAAATAGTGACAACTTTACCATCAAGGAAGTAAAATATGATGCGAAAAAGATAGAGAAGACGGTTACCGACGATGTCTATCAGGATATGCTGAAGGATTATATCGGAAAGGGTTACTATATCGGATATGAATTCAACGCGAAAGCGGCAGGAACCTATAAAATTACCGTTAATGAGACCTATAATAAGAAAACAACAAAATTAGGTACTTTTACTGTTGAGGTTAAGGAGACCACTCTCACAAACACAAAGCATGAAGTACTTTTGGGCACCTATCTGGGTTCCTATGATTTCATCGAATATGCAAAAGCTGATAAAGATTATTATTTCAATGTAAAAGATTATGATGCAGCTAATCCGGATAATAATGTTCTGAAAATCGAGAAAGAATATGGAAAATATAGCTTCTACGCAAACAAGGCTGGTTCTGTGGAAGTGACAGTGACAGAGGGTTCCTCAGATGGTACCGTAATCGGAACATTTACAGTAACGGTTATTGAAATTCCTGTTGAAAAAATTATATTAGATCCGGAGTATACCGCCTATGTTGGTGACGAGTATTTCAGCATCTACTATGATGTAGAACCCTATGATACCACAGATAAATTAAGCAAGGTTGAGTCTGATAATTCAGAGGTATTAAAGGTTGAGTATGACAGCCAATATAACTACTGGATTATAACTCCTCTGAAAGCCGGAGTAGCTAACATTACCCTGACGGTCGGCGACAAGACTGCGGTAACCAAGGTTACAGTAAAAGAGAATGAATATGATTACGATTATGATGATGAGTATTAAATCTCATACATGAAAGGAATCATTATAGTAACATAAAAGGAATTAGCAATCCTCATGTTAAAGTTGTCATGGCGGATTGCTAATTCCTTTTTATTGCGTAAATACTACCCATAAGCTGATCTGCATGATATAATAAGCTGAATTGTAGTAT
>JAJUHH010000387.1 GCA_029267975.1 Clostridiales bacterium | reverse complement strand
GTTATGAATGCTGTTTGACAGCATATTGCAAATGTTCCTTGGCTGTAATTTAGGTATGCTGTTTGCTTAGCTTGGGCTGAAAGAATTTTAAGCGCAAGGCATTGGACACGACGCATACAGAGCTCAGGCTCATGGCTGCTGCTCCGAACATGGGATTAAGCTTCCATCCCAGCAAGGAATAAAATACACCGGCAGCAAGAGGAATTCCTATGACATTGTAAAAGAATGCCCAGAAGAGATTTTCCTTAACATTGCGTATGGTTGCCTTACTCAGCTGTATGGCTGTTACCGCATCCAACAGATCACTCTTCATAAGCACAACATCAGCCGATTCAATAGCGATATCCGTTCCGGCTCCTATGGCAATTCCGACGTCAGCTCTGACTAAGGCCGGAGCATCGTTGATACCGTCTCCAATCATAGCAACCTTTTTACCGCTTTCCTGCAGCTTGCGGACTTCACGCTCTTTATCCTGTGGCAGTACTTCAGCAATAACTGTATCAATTCCAAGCTGTCTCCTTATGGCTTCTGCTGTTCTTCTGTTATCTCCGGTCAGCATTACTACGTCAATTCCCATGTTCTGAAACAGCTGAATGGCTTCCCGACTACTAGGCTTAAGGACATCCGCAACTGCAATCACTCCCAGCAGCTTATGACGGTCTGCAAAGAATAAAGGAGTCTTTGCATCCTCCGCAAAGGCTTCGGAGGCTTCTTTCAGTACACTTACATCAATTCCCTTCTCCTGCATAAATGCAAGATTACCTGCTATATATTCCTGACCATCCAGAGTGGCAAGGATTCCCCGTCCGGAGATGGCCTCAAAATCTCCTACCTCTCTTAAAGATATCTCTTTCTTATCAGCTTCTTTTACGATTGCATCTGCCAAAGGATGCTCCGATGGTTTTTCCATTGAGGCAGCCAGCTCCAGAAGCTGACCTTCACTGATCCCATTGGCTGTTACGATGTCAGTAACCCTTGGCTCCCCTTCAGTGATGGTTCCTGTTTTATCCAGGACAACTGTGCTGACGGTATGAGCGGTCTCCAGAGCCTCGGCGGATTTGATTAATATTCCGTTGGCTGCTCCTTTTCCTGTTCCCACCATAATCGCAACCGGTGTAGCCAGACCCAGGGCACAAGGGCAGGATATCACCAATACTGCAATACCGATGGACAGGGCAAACTCAAAGGAATACCCAAGCAATACCCAGGTAACTGCAGCAATTACTGCAATGCAGATTACCACAGGAACAAAGATGCCGCTGATCTTATCCGCAAGTTTTGCAATGGGGGCCTTGGAGGAGCTCGCTTCCTCTACCAGTTCAATAATCTTAGCCAATGTGGTATCATTCCCAACCTTCTGTGCTTTGAACTTAAAGAAACCAGTTTTGTTGATGGTTGCTGCGATTACCTGGTCACCAATCTGCTTTTCCACAGGGATGCTTTCTCCTGTGATTGCTGATTGATCAACCGATGAGCTTCCTTCCACGATAATACCGTCAACCGGTATGCTCTGCCCGGGTCTTACCAGCAGCAGATCATCGACTACTACCTCCTCCACCGGAATTTCAACTTCCTTTCCATTCCGTATAACAAAGGCTGTCTTGGGTGCCAGATCCATAAGCTTTCTGATTGCTTCCGAGGTCTTCCCCTTAGATCTGCTTTCCAGGAATTTGCCCAGGGTGATCAAGGCAAGAATTGTTCCCGCTGACTCAAAGTATAAATCCATCAGATAGTGCTCTACCGTATGAGTATCTCCGTAACCCATACCATAGCCAATTCTGTATATGGCAAAGATTCCGTAAGCAATGGCTGCCGTTGAGCCTATGGCAATAAGGGAATCCATGTTGGGTGCCCCCTTTACCAGGGTCTTAAAGCCAACCAAAAAGAACTTTCGATTAATATAAACGATAGGCAGCAGGAGAAGCAGCTGCGTAAAGGCAAAGGAGATGCCATTTTCCGGTCCATGAAATGCTGCCTTGATAAAGCCTGGTACCGGTAAACCGATCCACTCCTTCAGCATATGATGCATGGCCAGATACATTAAGGGGATCCAGAAGATAAAGGATACGATCAGCCGCAGCTTCATTTCCTTTAATTCTTCTTCCATCGGATTACTGCCCTTTGCTGTCTTTGCCTGTGGAACAGCGGCCCCTCTGACGAACAAGGAAGCTTGATACCCTGCATCAGCAACTGCCTGAAGGATAGCATCTGTATCCGTTATGCTTTCATTATAATCCACCGTCATACTATTGGTCAGTAGATTAACATTTACCATCTGAACACCGGCAAGCTTCCTTACTCCTTTTTCTACTCTTGCCGAGCAGGCAGAGCAGGTCATGCCTGTTACATTAAATTTTTGATTCATCAATTATCACCTCTGTATACTACACCCCCGTGGGGTGTTCTTTAATATAGGTATACCCCATTTCCTACGCATTGTCAATACCATCATTGGTTCATATTTTCATATTTTCACCCACAGAAAGATTAGACATTCAATATTACTCACTGGGATTATCCTTCAAAGCTCCTCCACTGACACTTCTCCATATCGATCCGTCCATTTTCTAAAAAGGTCACACCTTCCTGCTCCAGCAGAGTACGTTGCTGCTGCTCTCCTCCAAAGACATGATTGGGCGCCAACTCCCCCAGCCTGTTTACTACCCTGTGACAGGGGATATTAAGATCGTAGGGAACCTTACTCATGGCATAGCCAACCACCCTGGGCGCATGGGGGATTCCCGCCATCCAGGCGATCTGTCCATAGGTTGCAACACATCCGTCAGGAATCTCTGCAACTATTTCAAAAATTCTTTCATATAAGCTCTTATCCTGCATTGTACATGTCTCCTCCCGTCTTATCCTATCATAACTCCATCCTGCTCAGCAAGGTATTGTTCTATTCAAAGCATAGTTCTGTTCAAGGTATTGCTCTATTCATTGTATTAATCAGTTCAAGATATTGCTTGATATTTGTAATCTTATCCCTTTTGCATTGCTGTTGCCTGTTTCTTATCCACCCTTATATTCTTCATAAGCAAAATCATACTAAGAATAGCCAAAAGAGTAAAGGTAGGAAAAATCGCCACTTCAACCGGATCCATTATTACTCCATGTATAGCCATATTAATCATCATGGCTGAGATTGAGGTAAGCATGGTAATTGCTTTTACAATGATTACAGAGGACAATAAATAACCATAGGGCTTACGTTTGATAAGCAGTATCCCTGACAAGATGGCTGTCGGAACAACAAAGCCAAGGTCCATTCCCTGAATTACAAGTGTGGTATAATGTTCCAGTCCCTC